>NZ_JBVHXT010000003.1:105767-150619 GCF_055569255.1 Streptomyces sp. NPDC029296 | reverse complement strand
GAGGGGGGGGGGGTGGGTGGGGGCGGGTGTGCCTTCCTTCGGGTTTGTTTCCCCCCCCCCCCGGCCCGGGTGGCCCCGCCGTCCTGTGGCGGGGCCGGGTACGCGGAGCGCCGGCGGGGACTATTCGAGCAGCTCCGCGTACGAGCCCATGGCCAGGGCGATGTCCGCCTGGGCCCAGAACCGGTGGTACGTGAACACGGGCGCCGCGCCGCCCTTGAGGTAGGCCTCGATCTTCGACCAGTTCGGGTCGCTCTTGTAGAAGGACCGGAGCGAGGAGAACGTGGACGAGGAGTTGATCGCGTCGCCGTTGGGCATCGTGCCGGTCCAGCCGCTCGGCACGTACACGCTGTCGTTGAACCGGCTGTAGTCGGTCCGGGTCTCCGGCACGGCGATGCCGAGGCTGTCCTGGTAGTTGCTCCACATGCCGTCCAGCAGCGCCTTCGCCGTGGACTTGGCCGTCGCGTCACCGGACTTGGCGGCGTAGTACGTCAGCGTCTTGGCGTAGGCGGCGGCCACCCCGACGTCGTCGGTGTAGTCGGCGACCGTGACGTGCAGCCCGTTGTTGGAGCCGGGGCTGGAGGCGTTCCAGGTGTCGGGCTGGCCCGACCACTGGAGGGTGGAGGGGATGCGGTAGGTGCCGTCCGGGTTGATCGTGGTCTTGGACAGCGCCCACTTCACCCACTTGTCGAGGACCGCCTTGGCCTGGGCGTTCCCGGTCTGCTGGTAGTACTCGGCGACCCGCTCCATCGACCACGCCTGGAAGCCGAACCACTGGTTGGACGGCGGGTCGTGGTAGACGGGCGCCGGGTCGTAGTACATGCCGTAGAAGCTGGAGGTGCCGGCGGGCGGGCTGCTGTAGCGGCCGGCCCAGCTGTTGGTGGCACCGCCCGCGATGCCGCCCTCGGACGACTGGAGCCACTGGTAGAACTCCAGCTGCCGCTGGAGCGACTTGCTCCAGTCGGTGACGCCGGTGGCCGACTTGGGCTTCAGGTCGGCGACGGAGCTGAGCGCGTAGGCGGCCAGGGGGTTCTGGTAGCCGCCGTGCACATGGCTGGAGCCGATCCGCCAGGCCCAGCCGGCGGAGGTGTCCGTGGCGCCGCCCCAGGCGTAGTACCAGGACAGCAGGTAGTGCGAGGCGTCCTTGCCGGTGCCGGCCGGGCAGGACGGGCTCGTGCAGTTGCCGATCTTCTTGAAGTACTTGTCGTACATCGCGTACCGCAGGTAGTCGCCCATCTTGGCGGCCTTGGCGACCGTCGCGGACACGTCACCGCTCTTGCCCTGCTGCTTGGCCCACAGGTCCGCCCAGTAGGCGGCCTGCACCGCGCGGGAGTCCGCGTCCGGGGCGTTGGTGTACTTCCACTGCTTGGCGTAGGAGCTGTCGCCGGTGAACAGGTCCAGGTAGCCGTTCTTGCCGCCGTACTTGAAGGCGTCGCAGGTCGGCTGCGGGACCGTCTCCCAGACGGACTCCTGCGAGCCGCGCTGGAAGGTGTTGATGTAGGACGGTCCGGTGGCGGTCGGGCCGGCCTCGCACTTGCCGGGCTCGTTGCCGTAGCCGTAGACGTTGTCCACGTCCTGGATCCAGTGCATGCCGTAGACGTCGTCCGTGCCGTACGCGCTCTTCAGCTCACCGGCGATCGGGTCCGGGCCCACCGACACCGAGGTGTCCAGCTTGGCCGGGTACTCGTTCGGGGTGTCCAGCTCGGGCGCGTAGGTGGCCGGCTTGGAGGCGTTGTAGAACGAGTTCGTCGGCTGGTCGGCGTGCGTGGGGATCATGTACTTCTCCATGATCTCCCAGGCGCCGTTGAACTTCGACCAGTCGCCGGTGACCTTGCCGTACATCGCCTGGAGCCACAGCAGGTAGCTGTACGCCTCGGAGGTGGTCTCGTGACCGTGGTCCGGGGCCTCGACGATCAGCGTCTCCACCGAGTGGTACGGGATGCCCTCGGGGGAGAAGTAGCCGTTCGCCGGGTTGGTGATCTTCCCGTACAGGTCCAGGAAGCGGGCGTCGTACGCCTTCGCCGCGGGCAGCTCGGTGACCGTGACCGTCGCCTTGGCGTGGCCGGTGGCCGACGCGGTGAAGGTCGCGCTGCCGGTGCCGGAGGAGTCGGCCGTGATGGTCACGGTCTGCGCGGTGTTCCAGTTCGCCGGGGTGAAGGTCAGCGAGGAACCGCCGGTCACGGACAGACCGGTGTTGCCGTCCGTGCGGGCCGTGCTCACCGTCACGTTCGCGCTCGGCTGCGTGGACAGCTTCACCGAAAACGTGCCCGACTTGCCCTGCTGCACGCCCAGTTGGGTCGGCGAGGCGACCACGGCGGGACCGGAGGCCACCGTGATGCCCACCGGGGTGGAGGTGCCGGACGCGCCTAGGCTGTCGTACGCCTTCGCCACCAGGGAATGACTGCCCACGGTCAAACTTGAGGCCGAGAGCGAGTAGGGCGCGCTGGTGTCCGTGCCCAGCAGCGTGGTGTCGTCGTAGAACTCCACCTTGCTGATGGTCGCGTTGTCGGCCGCCGCCGCGGTCGCCGCGAGGGGCACGGCGTCCCCCTGGCTGTAGACCGCGCCCGGCTTCGGGCTGGTCAGCACGGTCACCGGCGGCTGGTGGGCGCCGGCGCAGGTGGTGCCGTTGACGGCGAAGGACGTGGGAGCGGTGTTGGCGCCGCTGTAGGTGAACTGCGCGCCGGTGGAGACGGCGGCGCCCGCGGCGATGGCACCGTTGTACGAGGCGTTCTTCACGGTGACCGACTGGCCGGACTGGGACCAGGTCCCGTTCCAGCCGCTGGTCAGCTTCTGGTTGCCCGCGTAGGCGTACGTCAGCGTCCATCCGTTGATGGCGTCCGTACCGCGGTTGGTGATCGTGAGGTCGGCGGTGAAACCCGAGCCCCAGTCGTTGGTCTTGTAGTCGACGCTGCACTGGACGGAGGCCGCGTGGGCGGTCTCCGTTCCCGTGGCGAGCATCGACAGCGGCAGGGCCGACGCGGCGACCACCGCCGTCCACAACCGACGCACGGTTCTGCGTCTGCGTCCAGGATCCATGTGCTGGTTCCTCCTTGCGGCTGCGGCTCGGGGAGAAGTCAAGGCTTGAACCAGTGGGAGCGCTCCCATAGTGAAGACGAGGTAACGGACGGTCAAGACCTAGACGATGCGAAAAGATTCGACCGGCCCGATCGCGAAAAAGTAAAGCGACCCCCCTGGGCTTTCCGGCCAGTTGGCGCTACCTTCCTTCGCAACCAGTGGGAGCGCTTCCATTCAGTCGACGCGTCCGTCAGGGCGCGCCACACTGCGAGGACTCGCTCATGCGTCACCCCCCGCGTTCAGTACTTTTAGCCGTCGCCGGCCAGTGGGCGAAGGACTTCCAGGGTCCGTCGAGGACCCGGTCCGACCGCGCCCCGGGCCGGCCGGGCCCCGGCCCGTCGGCGCCGGCCGCCCGCCCGGCACGAACCGCTCCGACGGGGCGGCGTACCGCGACGACCTCCGCCAGTGGAACACCCGCGAACTCACCGACCCGGCGGGCGGACTTTCCGCCGCCTGTCCCACCCCCGCCTGTGACGGCACACCCGCCGCGCATGGCGCCGGGCCGCGCGACCACCTCCGCGCCGTCCCACCGCAGTTCCCGACACGGCACCACACACCCACAGCACACCGAAGGACACCCGCACTCATGAGTCGTACCAGGACATCACTGCTCGCAGCCCTGGCGCTGGTCGCCGGGGCCTCGGGGACGGCGATCGGCATGCAATCGGCCTCCGCCGCTGCCTCCGCCGTCCCCTGCACCGTGGACTACAAGGTGCAGAACCAGTGGAGCACCGGCTTCACCGCCGCGGTGACCATCACCAACAACGCGGCCGCGAAGTCGAGTTGGTCGCTGAAGTGGTCGTACGCCGGCGACCAGAAGGTCACCAGCGGCTGGAACGCCAAGCTCAGCCAGAGCGGTACCGCGGTCACCGCCGCCAACGAGGGCTACAACGGCGCGCTGGCCACCGGCGGCACGGTCAGCTTCGGCTTCCAGGGCAGCTACAGCGGCACCAACGCCGTGCCCGCCACGTTCACCCTCGACGGCGTCACCTGCAACGTCGACAACGGCGGCGGGGGCGACAACGGCGGGGGCGGGGACAACGGCGGCGGGGGCGACAACGGCGGCGGAGGCACCTCCGGCCGCGTCGACAACCCGTACACCGGCGCCAAGGTGTACGTGGACCCGGAGTGGTCCAAGCTGGCCGCCGCCGAGCCGGGCGGCAGCCGCGTCTCCAGTCAGCCGACCTTCGTCTGGCTGGACCGCATCGCGGCGATCAACGGCGTCAACGGCGGCATGGGCCTGCGCGCCCACCTGGACGAGGCCCTGAAGCAGAAGGGCTCCGGCGAACTGGTCGTCCAGCTGGTCATCTACGACCTCCCCGGCCGTGACTGCGCCGCCCTCGCCTCCAACGGCGAACTCGGCCCGACGGACATCGACAAGTACAAGAAGCAGTACATCGACGCCATCGCCTCGATCCTGGCCGACTCCAAGTACGCGGGCCTGCGCATCTCCGCGCTCATCGAGCCGGACTCGCTGCCCAACCTGGTCACCAACGCCGGCGGCACCAACACCACCACCGACGCCTGCGTGACCATGAAGTCCAACGGCAACTACGAGAAGGGCGTGAGCTACGCCCTGGACAAGCTGGGCAACCTCTCGAACGTCTACAACTACATCGACGCCGGCCACCACGGCTGGCTCGGCTGGGACACCAACCTCGGCCCGGTCGCCCAGGAGTTCTACAAGGTCGCCACGACCAACGGCGCCAGCCCGAGCGACGTGGCCGGCTTCATCGTCAACACGGCCAACTACAGCCCGACCAAGGAGCCTTACTTCAAGGTCTCCGACACGGTGAACGGCCAGACCGTCCGCCAGTCGAAGTGGGTCGACTGGAACCAGTACGTGGACGAGCAGTCGTACGCGCAGGGCCTGCGGGACAAGCTGATCTCGACCGGGTTCAACTCCGGTATCGGCATGCTGATCGACACCTCCCGCAACGGCTGGGGCGGGACCGCCCGGCCCACTGGCCCCGGCCCGCTGACCTCGGTCGACAACTACGTCAACGGCGGCCGCATCGACCGGCGTGTCCACGTCGGCAACTGGTGCAACCAGAGCGGTGCCGGACTCGGTGAACGGCCGACCGCCGCTCCCGCCGCCGGGATAGACGCCTACGTGTGGGCCAAGCCGCCGGGGCAGTCCGACGGTGCCAGCGCCCCCATCGACAACGACGAGGGCAAGGGCTTCGACCAGATGTGCGACCCCACCTACGGTGGCAACGCGCGCAACGGCAACAACCCCTCGGGCGCGCTGCCGAACTCGCCGCTGGCCGGGCACTGGTTCTCCGCCCAGTTCCAGCAGCTGATGCAGAACGCCTACCCGCCGCTGTCCTGACGCGGTGACTCCGCCGGGGCCCGCCCGACCCCCGGGCCCCGGCGGCCCGAACCGGCATGCGCGTTTGCCGGAGCGGCAACGGAAGTGGCCCCCGGCCGGTGCGCCGTCGCACGCTGACGGCAACCGGACGAGAGGCTGACCACCATGGCACACGCGCACCACGAGCAGCGCCACCAGCACCACACCGGGCACGGTCACGGACACGGGCACGGCACGGACATCGACTGGAACGAACTGGCCCTCCTGCTGGAAGCGCAGGCGGAACTGTTCGCCCCCGTCTACCGGCGGGCCCTGGCCTGGCTCGGGCAGGAGGTGGCCGAGCCGGGCCTCGTCGTGGACGCGGGCAGCGGCCCCGGCGTCGTCTCCTGCCTGTTCGCACAGGCGTTCCCTGGCGCCCGGGTCGTCGCCGTCGACGGCACCGCGCCGCTGCTGGAGCGTGCCCGCGACCGGGCCGCCCGGCACGGTGTGGCCGACCGCTTCGACACCGTCGCCGGCGAGCTGCCCGAGGTGCTCGGCCGGCTGGACCGCCCGGCCGACCTGCTGTGGGCCAGCCGCAGCCTGCACCACCTCGGCGACCAGCGGGCCGCGCTCGCCGCGTTCGCCGGGCACCTGGCCCCCGGCGGCACCCTGGCCCTGCTGGAGGGCGGACTGCCCTGGCGCTTCCTGCCCCGGGACTTCGGCATCGGCCGCCCCGGCCTCCAGGCCCGGCTCGACGCCCTGGAGGAGGAGTGGTTCGCCCGGATGCGGGCCGGGCTGCCGGGCTCCGTCGCCGAGACCGAGGACTGGCCCGCCCTGCTCGCCGCGGCCGGCCTGGAGCACACCGGCACCCGCACCTTCCTGCTCGACCTGCCCGCCCCGGCCGACGACCGGGCCCGCGCCTATGTCGCCGCACACCTGTCCCGGGTGCGCGAGGGCGTCGGCGAGGCGCTGGACGCCGACGACCGCGCCACCCTCGACCGGCTCCTGGACCCGTCCGACCCGGCGAGCGTGCACGTGCGGCCGGACGTGTTCGTGCTCGGCGCGCACACCGTGCACACCGCCGTCCGCCAGGGCTGATGCCGCGCTTGACCTGAAGTGCTCTCCAAGTGATGGACTCCGGGCGTTCATCCGGCGCACAGGGGCCACACATGACAAGGAGACCCGGGGCCAGGTCACGGAGTTCGGCGTCGGGGTCACGCTGGTGGCCCTCGGCCGGGTGGAGACGCCCTTCTGGGACGGCTACGGCAGCCTGCCCCCGGGCCCCGCTGACCGCCGGCCAGGTCGCCGACTCGGTTGTCCGGGCGATCCGGCAGCCGGCCGGGGTCGATCTCCACACGGTGATCGTCCGTCAGGTGGGCCGGCCCACCTGACGGCGGCGGGCCTCAGTTGGCGGCCAGGAACTGCTTGGCCAGCTGGTCTCCGAGCGAGACGGCGGCGCTGTGGCTCTCTATGGGGGAGACCTTGGAGTTCTTGAACAGGATGTAGGTCACCCCCGAGTCCGCGCCGCCGGTCTCCGGGTCCGGGTCGATACCGAGCGCCTTGGCGGTGGCGTACGACGCCTCGCCGATGATCTTCGAGGGACCGGTGTCGCCGACGACGGCGTACTCGACCTTGTTGTTGTAGACGACGGCGACCACACCGCCGCCCTTGATGCCGGCGCCCGCGTAGTCCCAGAGGGAGCTGGTGCTGGGCACCACGACGTACGGCAGGGTCTCCGCCTTCAGCGGCTTGCCGTCGGACTGGTGGAAGGCGGTGTCGGCCTGGAACCACGGATCGCGGTCCTCGTTGCAGTTGGTGGTGCGCTGGCCGTCGCAGTCGATGTCCATGTCGGCCTTCCAGAACACCGCGCCGTTCTTGCCGCACACCGGGACCGTGGCCGAGGTCTCCTCGTCGGTCCGGTACTTGCCGGAGGAGATCTGCGAACAGGAGGTCACCTTGGCGAGCAGGTCGGCGGCGGTGACCGTGCCCTCCTGGGCGGACTTCGGGGAGGCGGCGGCGGAGGCGTGGGCGGGCAGCAGACCGGCGGCGAGCAGGGCGGTGCCGGAGGCGGCGGCGAGGGTGAGGGTTCGGAGGCGCACGGTGGGACCCTTCTGTTAGGAAAGTTTCCTTACCAGATGCGTCCACCGTGCCCCGACGGCATGCCCTCGTCAACCCCCGTGTCGCGAACGGCTGAAACGCCCGCGCATTGCGGTGCTCCGGGGAGCTGGAGAGACTGGTGGGGACCGATACGTCTCAGATGTTCGACTCGATCCGCGGTCGCCGTTTCCGGAGGCGAGTCCCATGTTCGTACGCGCGGTGTACGCGACCGGTGATCCGGCACTGCTGGACGCGGCCGTCCGGTCGCTCAACAGCGAGGGGCGGGACCTGCTGGAGGAACGCCCGGGGTACCGGGGCGCGGGCGTCTTCGTGGACCGTGACGCCGGCAAACTCCTCACGGTGAGCTGGTGGGAGAGCGAGGGGGCGCGGCACCACAGCGACGAGGTGATGCGCGAGCGGCGCGAGGCGCTGCTGGAGCCCTTCGCCGGCACGGTGTCGGTCGCCAACTACGAGGCCGCGGTGTCCCATCAGGTCGAACACCCCCGGCAGGGCGGCCGGCTGCGCGCCGTCCGGCTGGAGTTCGACCCGCGCGACGCGGACCTGGTCGTCGACACCTTCCGGGCCGCGGTGGTGCCGCGGGCCGAAGCGCTGCCGGGGCTGTGCCGGACCTCCCTGCTGCTCGACCGCGAACGCGGCCGGGCCGTGGCCGGCACCCTGTTCCGCGACCGCGCCGCGCTCGCCGCCTCCCGCGCGGCCATGGCGGGCGTGCGCCACGAGGCGGTGGCCAAGGCGCACGTCGACGTGGTCGGCCTGGAGGAGTTCGAGGTCGTGTACGCCGACGTGCGCCCCGACTGAGCCGCGCGGTCGCGCCGGGCCGGTGATCAGGCCATGTCGAAGGTGGCGGGGTCGGGGCCGATGCGCCGGTCCTCGTTGAGCGCGCTGATCGCCGCGAGGTCCTCGTCGTCCAGGCTGAAGTCGAACACCGCGATGTTCTCCTTGATCCGGGACGGCGTCACGGACTTCGGGATCACGATGTTGCCGAGCTGGAGGTGCCAGCGCAGCACGACCTGGGCCGGGGTGCGGTCGTGCTTGCGCGCGATGGCCACGATCGCGGGCACCTCCAGCAGGCCCTTGCCCTGGCCGAGCGGCGACCAGGCCTCGGTGGCGATGCCCAGCTCCGTGTGGACGGCGCGCGACTCGCGCTGCTGGAGGTGCGGGTGCAGCTCGATCTGGTTGACCGCCGGGACGACCGAGGTCTCCTCGGTCAGCCGCCGCAGGTGTTCGGGCAGGAAGTTGGAGACGCCGATGGCGCGCACCCGGCCGTCGGAGTGCAGCTTCTCGAACGCCTTGTAGGTGTCGACGTAGGCGTCCCGGGACGGCAGCGGCCAGTGGATCAGGTACAGGTCGACGTAGTCGAGCCCCAGCTTCGCCAGCGAGGTGTCGAAGGCGCGCAGCGTGGCGTCGTAGCCCTGGTCGCTGTTCCAGAGCTTGGTGGTGACGAAGATCTCGTCGCGCGGCAGGCCGGAGGCGGTGATGGCCTTGCCGGTGCCCTCTTCGTTGCCGTAGATCGCGGCGGTGTCGATGCTGCGGTAACCGGCCTCCAGCGCCGTGGCGACGGCTCGCTCGGCCTCGTCGTCCGGCACCTGCCAGACGCCGTATCCCAGCTGGGGCATCTCGACGCCGTTGTTGAGGATGATCGGGGGGACGTTGCTGCTCACGAGCCTCGTGGTCCTTCGCTTGTCGGCATGTGTTACTCCCATGGTCAACGATCACGGGCCGTTCCGCATTCCTGACCGCGCGACGCACCCCCCGCCGAGGGCCCGCCGAGGTGCCCGAGGCGGGGCCTCAGGCGCGGTAGAGAGCCTCCACCTCGTTCTCGTACGCCTTCTCGATCGCCTTGCGCTTCAGCTTCAACGACGGGGTCAGCAGCCCGTGTTCCTCGGTGAACGGCTGGGCCAGGATGCGGAAGGTGCGGATCGACTCCGCCTGCGAGACGAGCGTGTTGGCGGCCACCACCGCGCGCCGCACCTCGGCCTCCAGATCCGGGTCGCGCACCAGCTCGGCCGAGGTCATCCCCGGCTTGCAGCGCATCTGGAGCCAGTGCTCGACCGCCTCCCGGTCCAGGGTGACCAGGGCGGCGACGTAGGGGCGGTCGTTGCCGACCACGACGCACTGGTGGACCAGCGGATGCTCGCGGACCCGCTCCTCCAGCACGGCCGGGGAGACGCTCTTGCCGCCGGAGGTCACCAGGATCTCCTTCTTGCGGCCGGTGATCGTCAGATAGCCGTCCCCGTCCAGCGCGCCCAGGTCGCCGGTGGCCAGCCAGCCGTCGTGCAGCGTCTCGTCGGTGGCCTTCCGGTTGTTGAGATAGCCCTGGAAGACGGTGCCGCCGCGCAGCCAGACCTCCCCGTCGTCGGCGATGTGCACGGTCACGCCCGGGATCGGCGGGCCCACGGTGCCGTAGCGGGTGCGCCCGGGCGGGTTGGCGGTCGCGGCGGCCGTGGACTCGGTCAGGCCGTAGCCCTCGTAGATCTGCACGCCCGCACCCGCGAAGAACAGGCCCAGCCGGCGGTCCATCGCCGAGCCGCCGGACATCGCGTTGCGGATCCGGCCGCCCATCGCGGCGCGGACCTTGGCGTACACCAGCTTGTCGAACAACTGGTGCCGCATCCGCAGCGCCGCCGACGGGCCCGGCCCGGTGCCCCACGCCTTGGCCTCCACCGCCTCGGCGTACCTCACGGCGATGTCGACGGCCTTCTCGAACGGCCCCGACCTGTCCTCGCGCTCGGCCTTGCGGCGGGCCGCGTCGAACACCTTCTCGAAGATGTACGGCACCGCGAGGACGAACGTCGGCCTGAACGCGGCCAGGTCGGGCAGCAGGGCCGCGGCGTGCAGGTGCGGCTGGTGCCCGAAGCGGACCCGGCCGCGGATCGCGGCGACCTGGACCATCCGCCCGAAGACGTGCGCCAGCGGCAGGAACAGCAGCGTGGACGCCTCGTCGCCCTTCCTGGAGTGGAACACCGGCTCCCACCGCCGCAGCACGGTGTCCGCCTCGCACATGAAGTTGCCGTGGGACAGCAGGCAGCCCTTGGGCCGGCCGGTGGTGCCGGAGGTGTAGACGACGGTGGCGACCGAGTCCGGGGTGACCGCCTGCCGGTGCCGGTGCACCACCTCGTCGTCCAGGTGCGCCCCGGCGTCGTACAGCTCCTGCACACAGCCGGCGTCCAGCTGCCACAGCCGGCGCAGCCGCGGCAGCCGGTCGATGACGGTGGCGACGGTCATCGCGTGGTCCTCGTGCTCCACGACCGCCGCGGACACCTCGGCGTCGTGCAGCATCCAGAGGCACTGCTCGGCCGAGGAGGTGGGGTAGACGGGCACCACCTGGGCGCCGATGGCCCACAGGGCGAAGTCGAAGAGGGTCCACTCGTAGCGGGTGCGGCACATGATCGCGACGCGGTCGCCGAAGTGGACGCCGTCGGCCAGCAGGCCCTTGGCGAGGGCCATGACCTCGTCGCGGAACTCGGCGGCCGTCACGTCCCGCCAGTGCCCGGCGGCGTCCTTGCGGCCGAGCGCCGTGCGCAGCGGATCGGTCACGGCGTGCTCGAAGACGATGTCGGCCAGGCCGCCCGCGGGCGGCGGCGACACCAGCGCAGGGTTGGTGAACTCGCGCAACCTCGCTCCCCGTCTCTCGCGCCCCGGTGTCTACGGTCCCCGCACCGCGGCAGCGCGGTGAAAGCTACCTCACACGCTCGGTGCGCGGGAGGGATACGGAAGCCGGGCAAACCGCGCGTTCCACCCGGACGACCACGGGGAAATGCCCGCACAAGGGGAAGGGCCGGACACCTTACCGACGGGCCCGTAGGTTTCGGTACCGTAATCTCCACCGAATCTGTACGCCCCGATTACGGGGACCCGCCCGCACCGGGCGGTCCCGGAGCCCCGTCCCCGCCCGCGCGGGCGCCCGCCGCCCCGCCGCACCGGCACCTGGGCGCCCGTCGGCAGCCCCGACCGGCTCGTACCCCGGGACGAGCGCCGTCCGGTCCGGGAGCGAGCCCGGCACCGCCCGGCCCGGCGGGCCCGCGCCGGTCGGCAGCGGCCCGCCGCCGACCGCTACCCCGAGGCGGCCGTCCTGTGGCTCACCACCGCCCCGGGCGCCCCGGACTTTGTCGGCCGGACCCTGGTCACCGTCGCCGTCCGCGACACCGCCGCCCGGTTCACCCGTCTCAGCGGACTCCCGGGCCGCCTGGGGTGCGGCACGGGGAGGCGACGCCCGTCCCGGGCCGGGTCGAGAAGCCGGCCTACCACCCGGCACGGTGACGTCCCGCCGCCCGGCCGCGCCGGTCAGCCGGTGCTGCGGCGCAGGTGTTCGCCGCCCGCCAGCACCGCCGCCGCCAGCGCGTTCGCGGCGTCCTCGGCCGGGCCCCGGCGGCGGCCGTGCACCAGGACGAAGTCGACCTTGACCAGCTCGGGCAGGCCCGCCCGGTCCGGCAGCCGGAACAGGCCCGGCGGAATCAGCCGCCGGGAGTGCGCCATCACCCCGAGTCCGGCCCGGGCCGCCGCGATCAGCCCGTTGAGGCTGCCGCTCGTGCACACGATCCGCCAGGGACGGCCCTGCCGCTCCAGCACCTGAAGGGCCCGGGCCCGGGTGATGCCCGGCGGCGGGTAGACGATCAGCGGGACGGGCCGGTCCGCCTCCAGCCGCAGCCGCTCGGCGCCGATCCACACCAGGTCGTCGCGCCACACCAGCTCACCGCGCGGGTCCTCCGGGCGCCGCTTGGCCAGCACCAGGTCGAGCTTCCCGGCCGCCAGCCGTTCGTACAGGGTGCCGGACAGCTCCACGGTCAGCTCCAGGTCGACCTCCGGGTGGTCGTAGCGGAAGCCCTCCAGGATCTCCGGCAGCCGGGTCAGCACGAAGTCCTCCGAGGCGCCGAAGCGCAGCCGGCCCCGCACCCGCGTGCCGGAGAAGAACGCCGTCGCCTGCTCGTGCACCTCCAGGATCCGGCGGGCGAAGCCGAGCATCGCCTCGCCGTCCTCGGTCAGCTCCACCGAGTGGGTGTCCCGGGAGAACAGCTGCCGCCCGGCCGCCTCCTCCAGCCGCCGCACATGCTGGCTGACCGTGGACTGGCGCAGCCCCAGCCGCCGGGCGGCCTGGGTGAAGCTCAGCGTCTGGGCGACCGCCAGGAAGGTGCGCAGGTGCGTCGGCTCGTACACCCCCCGAGCCTAGCGCGGCCATCACGGAACGCGATGACAGTCAGAGCGGTATACCGGATTCCCGATCGGCGGCGGCAGGAGGACGATGGAGAGGGGCCCTGCGGGCCCGGGACCGTGCGACACAGAGCGACCGGGCCCAGAACAGCGACCGGACACAGAACAGCAACCGGACACAGAACAGACGGAGCGCCGTGACACGCCTGCGCCGGCCCAGTTGGCTGCCGATCGACCCGTACATCGTGCTGTTGCTCGGGACGGTGGGGCTCGCCGCCCTCCTCCCGGCCCGGGGCACCGCCGCCGACGTCACCTCGGGTGCCTCCACGGCCGCCATCGCCTTCCTCTTCCTCCTCTACGGCGCGCGGCTTTCCACCCGCGAGGCGCTGGACGGGCTGCGCCACTGGCGGCTGCACCTGACCGTGCTGATCTGCACCTTCGTCGTCTTCCCGGTGTTCGGGCTGGCCGCCCGGGGCCTGGTGCCGGTCCTGCTGACCCAGCCGCTGTACCAGGGCCTGCTGTTCCTGACGCTGGTGCCGTCCACCATCCAGTCGTCCATCGCGTTCACCTCCATCGCCCGCGGCAACGTGCCCGCGGCGATCTGCGCCGGGTCCTTCTCCTCCCTCGCCGGCATCGTCCTGACCCCGCTGCTCGCGGCGGGGCTGCTCGGCGGTGACGCGGTCGGGTTCTCCACGGACTCGCTGCTGCGGATCGTGCTCCAGCTGCTGGTGCCGTTCGTCGCCGGGCAACTGCTGCGGCGCTGGATCGGTGAGTTCGTCACCCGGCACAAGAAGGTCCTCGGCCTGGTCGACCGCGGCTCCATCCTGCTGGTCGTCTACACCGCGTTCAGCGAGGGCATGAACCAGGGCATCTGGCACCAGGTCAGCCCGCTGCGGCTGGCCGGGCTGCTCGGCGTCGAAGCCGTCCTGCTGGCGGTGATGCTGGCCCTGACCTGGTACGGCGCCAAGGCGCTCGGCTTCGGCCGGGCGGACCGGATCGCCGTGCAGTTCGCCGGGTCGAAGAAGTCCCTCGCCTCCGGGCTGCCCATGGCGAGCGTCCTGTTCGGCAGCCACGCCTCCCTGGCCGTGCTGCCGCTGATGCTCTTCCACCAGATGCAGCTGATGGTGTGCGCCGTCATCGCCAAGCGCCGGTCCCACGACCCGGAGGCGGCCGAGGACGCGTCCCCCGGGCCGGGGGACGCGCCCGAGGGGTCAGCCGCGGACCCGGTCCAGGGGCAGCCAGAGAACCGTGTCCTGCGCTGACCGCAGCACGTCCGGGTCCGTCAGCTCCCCGTCGGTCAGCGCCCGGTCCCAGACCCGCACCTCGTCCAGCGCGCCGGTGAGGAAGGCGCGGCCGTCCACGCGCTGGCCGAGGTGCACGCCGAAGGGCGAGTTACGGCTGACCGAGCCCGGCCTGTCCGCCGTGGTGACGGCCGTGCCGTCGACCGACAGCGACAGCAGCCCGCCGCCCCGGCGGAGCACGGCGTGGTGCCACCGGCCGTCGTTGTAGGCGGCCGAGGTGCGCACGGACGCGGACTGCGGCGCGGCGGCCCCGTTCCGTACCGTGATCAGCGCCTGCACCCGGTCGCTCGCCGGTTCCCCGCGCAGCCACACCTGCGGCTGGCTCGTGCCGATCCCGCCCATCCACAGCAGCGGCTGCTCCCCGGCGGTCGCCATGTACCGGAACCACAGCGACACCGTGAAGTCCGACGCGCCGAGGGGGAGGGCGGCGCGGTACGACAGCCGGACCGCGTCGTCGGTCCCGTCGAACCGCAGCGCGTCCCCGGACACCCCGTCGGTGTCCTCCGGGTCGCCGAGCACCGCCGCCGGCCGGGCGTGCCGGGCGAGGTCGGGGGTGACCGGGTCGGGTCCGCGCCGCGGGCCGAGCCGGTCCTCGGTGAAGCGGGCGAAGCGGATCTCGTCGCGGGCGTCCACCGCCCCGCCCTCGTACAGCAGGCCGATCCCGGCGGAGCCGACGCGGACCAGGTCCGAGTAGCCGGACCAGTCCGTGGTGACGACCGTGCCCCGGTCCACGCCGTCCCAGGTCCGCCCGCCGTCCCAGGAGGAGCGGATCATCATGGTGCGGCGCCGGTCGGGGTCGCCGGGGCAGGCGAGCAGCAGCCGGTCGCCGACGCGCAGCAGCGAGCCCTGCACCTGCGGGGTGTACAGGTCCGGCAGGGCGCGGAAGGGCCCGGTGAAGGCGGTGCCGCCGTCGCGGCCGACCGCCTGGGTGCGGTGGCCGAGGTCGGTGCCGTCCTGCTCGCGCCCGCTGACCAGGACCGAGCCGTCGCCGCGCTCGGCGAGGGTCAGTTCGGAGGGCTTCTGCCGGAAGGTGCCGTCGGCGGCGACGGGCCAGGTGTCGGTGGCGCCGATCCGCCAGTGCCGGCCGTGGTCGTCGCTGACGATCAACGCCGCGTGGTTGGCGGTGACCCTGGTCCCGTCCCAGGTCTCGGTGTTGACGCCGAAGACCAGACGGCCCGCGTACCGGCCGCGGGTCAGCTGGATGCCGTGCACGGGCCCGGTGGCGTACCAGGAGTTCCAGTCGGCGGGCAGGATCTCGGGGCTCAGATCGCGCGGCGCGGACCAGGTCTCGCCGTCGTCGTCGCTGTACTGCAGGTGCGGGGAGCGGTCGCAGGGGACCGGGCAGTTGGCGCTGTCCGTACGGCCCGTGTTGTACGTCTCCGCGAGCCAGATCCGCCCGGTGTCGCGGTCCACGACCGGTGCCGGGTTGCCGTGGGTGTCGCCCGCCCCCTCGGTGACGACCCGCAGCGGGCCCCACGTGCGCCCGCCGTCGGTGGAGCGCTTGAGCACGATGTCGATGTCGGCGGCGTCCCCGCAGTTGAGGACGCGGCCCTCGGCGAAGGCCAGCAGCGTGCCGTCGGTCGTCCGGACGATCGCCGGGATGCGGAAGCAGGCGTAACCGGGGTCCTGCGCGGCCTTGAACAGCACCTGCTGCTCGAAGTCCGGTGCCGCGGCGGCCGGCTGGGCGCGGGCCTGGGGAGCGGGCAGGAACGGCAGGAGCAGCCCGGCGGCGGTGAGGGCGGCGGTGGCGAGTACGGATCCGAGACGGGCGCGGAGAGGTGACGGCACGGGTGCGACCTGCCCTTCGTCGGCCGGACGTGTGGACATCCGGACATCCCACGTCCAACGTGGGTCCCACCGAAGGTAGTTGGGGGGTGCTCGGCTCACAAGAAGCGTGCACTCACGGGCGCAGCACGACTTTGCCGAGGTTGGCCCGGGTGGTGATCGCCCGGTGCGCGGCCGCCGCCTCCTCCAGGGCGAACTCCCCGTGCACGGCGGGCTTGAGGGCGCCCTCGGCGTGCAGCCGCCACAGCTCCCGCCGCCACCGCTCGTACACCTCCGGCTGCTCGCGCGCGATCAGCGCCAGCTGGAAGCCGGTCACCGACTTCGCGCCCACCAGCAGGTCGTACGCCCGGATCGTGCCGCCGCCCGAGCTGTAGGCGACCAGGCGGCCGTGGGGGGCGAGCGCGGCCAGCGCCGGGGTGAGCAGCTCGCCGCCGACGGCGTCCAGGACGTGGTCGACGGGTTCGCCCCAGCCGTCGTCGTCGTACCGGACGCAGTCGTCCGCGCCGAGGGAGCGGACGAAGTCCGCCTTCGCGGCGCCGGAGACGGCCCCCACCACCCGGCCCGCGCCCCGCGCCCGGGCGAGCTGCACCGCGAGGTGCCCGACGCCGCTGGCCGCCGCGGTGACGAGGACCGACTCGCCCGGCGCGAACCGTGCCGCCTCCAGCGCGCCGTACGCCACCAGGCCGCTGCGCACCAGCGCGACCGCGGTGACGAAGCCGGCGTCGTCCGGCACCGGCGAGGCCATGGCCTCGTGGATCACGGCGAAGTCGGCGTACCCGTGACCGAAGCACAGCCCGGTCACCCGGTCGCCCGTGCGGAAGCGGGTCGTGCCGGGGCCGGCCGCCACCACCTCGCCCGCGACCTCCCCGCCCAGCGGCACCGGCTCGGCGGCCTCGGTCACCTTGCGGACCACCGGCAGGGTGACGCCGACGGCGGCGCAGCGCACCAGCAGCTCGCCGGGACCGGGTTCGGGGACGGGCGCCTCCTGGAGGACCAGGGGGCCGCCGGCGGACTCGTACCGGACGCGACGCATCGCGCACCTCCTCGGACCGGGCGCACCGGCCCACTCGGCCGTGGGGCCGTTCGCAGGGACCCATGAAATCGTTGGGGGTCCCCACGGTAGAGAAGGTTCGTTGGGAAGTCCAATGACTCTTCGGTTAGGCTGCGGTCATGGCCGAAGCACCCCTGCCCGCGATCCGATCGCTGCCGAGCTGGCTCCTGGGGCGGGCCGCCGCCCGGGGCCGCGCCCTGGTCGCCGACGCCCTGGCGGCCGAGGGACTGAAGATGTGGCACCACGTCGTGCTCTCCGCCGTCCGCGACCTCGCCCCGGTCGCCCAGGCCGACCTGGGCCGCAGCGTGCGCCTGGACCCCAAGGACGTGGTCGGCATCCTGAACGACCTCCAGTCCCGGGGCCTGGTCGAGCGCGCACCCGACCCCCGCGACCGGCGCAAGAACGCCGTCTCCCTCACCGGCGACGGCGCCCGGCTCCTCGTGCGCTGCGAGAAGGCCGCGCGCGAGGCCAACGACGAACTGCTCGCCCCCCTGTCGGCCGCCGAACGGGAGCGGTTCATGGGGCTGCTGGCCCGTATCTCCGGCACGGAGGGCTGACGCGCCGCCCCGGCGTCCCGGTCAGCTGCGGGCGGCCGGCTCCCGCAGGGCGATCCGGTGCTCGCCCGCGTACACGTTCATCGAGGTGCCGCGCAGGAAGCCCACCAGGGTCAGGCCGGTCTCCGCGGCCAGGTCCACCGCCAGCGAGGACGGCGCCGAGACGGCCGCGAGCACCGGGATGCCCGCCATGACCGCCTTCTGCGCCAGCTCGAAGGAGGCCCGGCCGGAGACCATGAGGAGCGTCCGGGACAACGGCAGCGCGTCGTTCCGCAGCGCCCGCCCCACGAGCTTGTCGACCGCGTTGTGCCGGCCCACGTCCTCGCGGGTGTCCAGCAGCTCCCCGTCCTCGTCGAACAGGGCCGCCGCGTGCAGGCCCCCGGTCCGGTCGAACACCCGCTGGGCCGCCCGCAGCCGGCCGGGCAGGTCCGCCAGCAGCTCGGGGGTGACCCGCAGCGGGGGAGTGTCGGCGATGGGCCAGCGCGCGGTCGTCCGCACGGCGTCCAGGCTGGCCTTGCCGCACAGGCCGCAGGAGGAGGTGGTGTAGACGTTCCGCTCCAGGGTGAAGTCCGGGAGGACGACACCGGGGGCGGTGCGCACGTCGACCACGTTGTAGGTGTTCGAGCCGTCCGCCGTGGCGCCCGCGCAGTAGACGATGTTCCGCAGGTCCGCCGCCGAGGCCAGGACGCCCTCGCTGACCAGGAAGCCGGCGGCCAGCGCGAAGTCGTCGCCCGGGGTCCGCATGGTGATCGCGAGCGGCTTGCCGTTCAGCCGGATCTCCAGGGGTTCCTCCGCGACGAGCGTGTCCGGCCGGGTGGAGACCGCCCCGTCCCGGATCCGCAGGACCTTGCGTCGTTCCGTGACTCGTCCCATGTGCCTCATTGTCCTGCACCCGGGGGGCGGGGGACCGGGCGGGGTGCGGGCCGTGTGGTGGGCCCGTTTCATAGGGACGTCCGACGTTCTGACCGGAGCCGACAATCCCGACGCCGGTTTCCTGTGGCCTCACCTGCCGTCGTACCCGCCGGTCACTGACCACACTGGTGGATCCCGCCACACGGCCACGAGGGGATTCCCGCCATGAACGGCTCGCGCATCGTCGCCATCGGCCACTACCAGCCCGCCCGGGTGCTCACCAACGACGACCTGGCGGCCATGGTCGACACCAGCGACGAGTGGATCCGCAGCCGGGTGGGCATCCGGACCCGGCGCATCGCCGGCCCCGACGAGCCGGTGGACGAGCTGGCCGCGTACGCCGCCGCCAAGGCCCTCGCCGCGGCCGGCCTGACCCCCGGCGACATCGACCTGGTCCTCGTCGCCACCTCCACCGCCGTGGACCGCTCCCCGAACACCGCCGCCCGGGTCGCCGCCCGGCTCGGCATCCCGGAGCCCGCCGCCCTGGACGTGAACGTGGTCTGTGCCGGCTTCACGCACGCGCTCGCCACCGCCGACCACGCCCTGCGGGCCGGCGCCGCCACCCGCGCCCTGGTCATCGGCGCCGACAAGATGTCGGACGTCACCGACTGGACCGACCGCAGCACCTGCGTCCTGGTCGGCGACGGGGCCGGGGCCGCCGTGCTGACCGCGTGCCCGCCGGGGACGGAACCCGGTATCGGGCCGGTGCTGTGGGGATCGGTGCCGGAGATGGGGAACGCCGTCCGCATCGAGGGCACCCCGCCCCGGTTCGCGCAGGAGGGGCAGAGCGTCTACCGCTGGGCCACCACCCGGCTGCCGGCCATCGCCCGCCAGGCCTGCGAGAAGGCCGGAACGGCCCCCGAGGACCTCGCCGGGGTCGTGCTGCACCAGGCCAATCTGCGGATCATCGAGCCGCTGGCCCACAAGCTCGGCGCCGTGAACGCGGTGATCGCCCGGGATGTCACCGAGTCCGGCAACACCTCGGCCGCCAGCATCCCGCTCGCCTTCTCCAAGCTGCTCGAACAGGGCGCCCTGCGGAGCGGCGACCCGGTGCTGCTGTTCGGATTCGGCGGGAACCTCTCGTACGCCGGGCAGGTCGTGCGCTGCCCCTGAGGTGCGTACGGGCTTCCGTGTGCCCCGTCCGGGACCTCGTACAGGATCCTGTGCACCGTAGACTGTAGACGAAAGACAATCGATACTGAGCGTCCATCGCCCACGCGTCAGACCCGCCAGGAGGACCGCGATGTTGTCGACCGGACTGCCGCAGGGGGCGGTGCCCAGGCTGGAGAGGCCCGGCCCGCTGCGCGAGCGCGTGTACGAGGCGCTGCTCGAACTCATCACCACCCGCGCCCTGCGCCCCGGCCAGCACCTGGTGGAGAGCGAACTCGCCGGGCACCTCGGCGTTTCCCGCCAGCCCGTGCGCGAGGCGCTGCAACGGCTGAACACCGAGGGCTGGGTCGATCTGCGGCCCGCCCAGGGCGCGTTCGTGCACGAGCCGACCGAGGAGGAGGCCGACCAGCTGCTCACGGTCCGCACCCTGCTGGAGGCGGAGGCGGCCCGGCTGGCCGCCGCGCACGCGGACAGCGCCGGCATCGCCGTCCTCCACGAACTGTGCGGCGAGGGCGAACAGGCCGTGGCGGCCGAGGACGTGGACCGCGCGGTCGCCCTCAACGCGGCCTTCCACAGCAAGGTCATGGAACTGGCCGGCAACACCGTCCTCGCCGGGCTCGCCGCCCAGGTGGACCGGCGGGTCCGCTGGTACTACACCCCGGTGGCCCGGCAGCGCGGCCGTCAGTCGTGGATCGAGCACCGGGAGCTGATCGCCGCCGTCGAGGCCCGGGACGAACGGCGCGCCACGGAGCTGATGCGCGCGCACACCGAGCACACGCGGCGCTCGTACCACGAGCGCGAGACCGCCTGAGCGGCATGCGCCGGGCGATCCCCCGTTCGCCGGTGGACGGGGGAACGCCTCGGAAGACGCGGCGGGCCGGGGGTCAGGCGGCGGGGCGCGGCCTCGGTGCCGGGACCCGGCCCGTGCCGCCCCGGCCCGGCTGCCGCAGCAGCAGGGCGAGCGCCGCCGCGGCCATCGAGACACCGCCGGCCAGCGCGTAGGCCCCGTCGTAGCCCCACGCGCCGACCACCAGCGAGCCGAGACCGCCGCCGAACAGGCCGCTGACCAGCTTGCCGCTGTACACCAGGCCGTAGTTGGTGGCGTTGTAGTTCTCGCCGAAGTAGTCCGGGGTCAGCGCCGCGAACAGCGGGTAGAACGCGCCGCCGCCGAAGCCGGAGAGGAAGGCGAAGAACAGGAACAGCCACTGGTCGCGCGATTCGCCGGCCCAGATGACACCGAACTGCGCGAGCCCCAGCACCACGATGACGAACACCAGTGTCGTCCTGCGGCCCCACAGGTCCGACAGCCAGCCGACCACCGCGCGGCCGACGCCGTTGACGACCGCCATGACACCCATCGAGGAGGCGGCGACCAGGGGGCCGAAGCCGACCTCCTTGGCGAAGTCGACCTGGAAGGAGATCCCGAAGATCGACACTCCCGCCGTCATCACGATCATGACCCACATCAGCGGGAGCATCCCGGTCCGGATGGCCTCACCGGGCGTGTACTGGCGCACCGCCGGCGGGTTCTTCGCCAGGCTCGCGGTAACGGCGCCGCTCCCGGCACGGGCCGGCGGGTCCACGTCGGCCGGCCACCAGTTCTTCGGCGGGTCCTGGAAGAAGAACGCGCAGACCGCGACCACGACCAGGACGTAACCGCCGATCAGATCGAGCACCCGCTCGTAGTCGCCCGTGTCGAAGGCGTAGTTGAAGATGAAGATGAAGGGCAGCGAGCCGTAGGCGAAGCCCCCGTTGACGAAGCCGGTCTTCGCCCCGCGCCGCTCCGGGAACCACTTGCCGACCATGTTGATGCACGTGGCGTAGATCAGCCCGGAGCCGACACCGCCCACGACACCGAAGCCGAGGATGGCCGGCAGGACCTCGTGGAAGTGGGACAGGGCCAGGAAGCCGAGCAGACACATCACGGCGCCGGTGTACATCGCCCGGCGGGCCGTCAGCAGGCCCCGCTCGCGCAGCCAGCCCGCCGGGAACGCGATGCCCGCCTGGAAGAAGATCCAGACGCTCAGGATCCAGAACGTGTCGCTCTGGGTCCAGCCGTGGGCGGAGGACAAGGTGTCCTCCGCGGAGCCGTAGGCGTACTCCGAGACACTGATGGCCATCATGGAGAGCCAGGGGAGGTACACCATGAGCTTGCGCGAGTGACCGAGGATGTCCCGGTCCGTCTCGCCGACGCGGTAGACGCGGCCGCGGGCGTCGGTCACCTCGCGGTACGCGCGGTACGGCGCCTCCGGTCCGGCCGGGGTCTTCCGGGTCTCCATGGGATCTGACGTCATGTGGGGCCGGCTCCTCGCCGATGGGGGGACGGGTGGGGGGTGTGGGGTACGGGCGGTGCGCCGGGCACGGGGTGGGGCCCGGCGCCGCGCACAGGAGGCCGCGCCGACGGAGGGGCGGGTGATGCCGTTCGGGGCCGGAGCCCCCGTCACCTCACGAACCGCCCCGCAGCCGGCCGGCCGCGCGCGCCCACCGGTACTTCGCGGCGAGCACGGACACCGGCTTCTCGGTCGTGTACGGGTACGCCACGACCCCCCGCTCGAACAGGTACCGGCAGGCCTCCTCGACCTCCACGTCACCGGCGAGGGAGGCCACCACCGGCTTCTCGACACCGCGTTCGCGGAACTCGGCCACCACGCGCGCGGTCAGCTCGGCGAACACCATCGGCGGGGTGACGATGGTGTGCCAGTAGCCGAGCACCAGGGCGTGCACGCGCGGGTCCGCGAGGGCCAGCCGGATCGTCGCCTCGTACGTCGACGGCGGCTCGCCCCCGGTGATGTCGACCGGGTTGCCGGCCGCGCCGAACGGCGGGATGAACCGGCGGAACGCCTCGTCCAGGTCGGGCGGGATCTCCATCAGCGTGAGCCCGTTGTCCGTCACGGCGTCCGACAGCAGCACCCCGCTGCCGCCGGCGCCGGTGATGATGACGACGTTGTCGCCCTTCGGGGCGGGCAGGACCGGCAACGCGCGCGCGTACTCCAGCAGGTCGTTCAGGCCGGGAGCCCGGATCACCCCGGCCTGCCGGAGGATGTCGTCGTAGACCGCGTCGTCGCCCGCCAGCGCCCCGGTGTGCGAACCGGCCGCCTTCGCGCCCGCCGCCGTCCGGCCCGCCTTCAGCACCACCACCGGCTTCTTCGGCACGACCTCCCGGGCCGCCGCCACGAACGCCCGCCCGTCCTTGAGGTCTTCCAGGTGCATGGCGACGCATTCGGTGTGCGGATCCTCGCCGAACCAGGTCAGCAGGTCGTCCTCGTCCAGGTCCGCCTTGTTGCCGAGGCCGACGATCGCCGACACGCCCGTTCTGGTGGCGCGCGCGAAGCCGAGGACGGCCATGCCGATGCCACCCGACTGCGAGGTCAGCGCCACCGGGCCCTTGACGTCGTACGGCGTGCAGAACGTGGCGCACAGGTCCTGCCAGGTGGAGTAGTAGCCGTAGATGTTCGGGCCGAGCAGGCGGACGCCGTACCGCTCGGCGATCTCCACCAGTTCCGCCTGGAGCGCGTGCTCGCCGGTCTCCGCGAACCCGGACGGGATGAGGACCGCGTTGGGAACGCCCTTGCGTCCCACCTCCTCCAGGGCCGCCGCCACCCGCCGCGCCGGGATGGCGAAGACGGCCACGTCCACCTCGCCCGGCACGTCGGTCACGCTCCGGTACGCCTTGCGGCCCAGGATGTCGTCGGCCCGGGGGTTGACCGGGTGGATGTCGCCCGCGAAGCCGCCGTCGACCAGATTGCGCATCACCGAATTGCCGATCTTGCCCGGCTCGTTCGACGCGCCGATCACGGCGACCGCGCGCGGCCGCATCAGCCGGCGCATCGAAGCGAGGATCTCCTCGCGGGTGTACGTCCTGCGCGCCGGCCGGCGCTGCTCGGCGAGGATCACCCGGATGTCGGCGGCGACCGCGCCCCGGTCCGTGGCGATCACCGGATTGAGATCCACCTCCGCGATCTCGGGGAAGTCCGCGACGAGTTCGGACACCCGCCGGATCTGCCCGGCCACCGCCGGCCGGTCCACCCCGGCCCGTCCGCGGACCCCGCGCAGGACCTCCGCGGCCCGGAGGGAGTCGAGCATCGACAGCGCCTCGTCGGCACCGACCGGCGCGAGGCGGAACGTCACGTCCTTCAGCACCTCCACCAGCACCCCGCCCAGCCCGAACGCCACCACCTTCCCGAACGCGGGATCGGTGACCGCGCCGACGATGACCTCCTGGCCCGCCGGCAGCAACTCCTGCACCAGCACGCCCTCGGTGCGGGCCCCGGCGTCGTAGGCACGCGCGCCCGCGACGATCCGGTGGAACGCGGCCCGCACCCGCTCCGCGCCCTCCACCCCCACGACGACCCCGCCGGCCTCGGTCTTGTGCAGGATGTCCGGCGAGACGATCTTCAGCACCACCGGTCCGCCCAGCCGCTCCGCCGCGGCCACCGCCTCCTCCACGTCCCTGGCCACTTCCTCGGCCGGTACGGCGATCCCGTACGCCTCGGCCACCACCCTGCCCTCGGGCGCGGTCAGCGCGGTACGGCCCTCGGCCCGCACCGACTCCAGCACCGCCCGCACCCGTGCCCTCCGGTCCCCGGTCGTCACCTCAGATCACCCCGTCCGACTTCAGCAGGCGCAATGCGTCGTCCGCGAGGCCCAGTTCGGCCGCGTAGACCTCCTCGTTGTGCTCGCCGAGCAGGGGCGAGGCCGTCACCTCCACGGGGGAGTCGGAGAGCTTGATCGGGCTGCCGACGGTGACGAACTCGCCGCGCTCGGGGTGCGGGACGCGGACCACCATGCCGTCGGCGGCCAGCGAGGCGTCCTCGATGATCTCCTTGGTGGACAGGATCGGGCCGCACGGGACGTCCTGCGCGGTCAGCCGCTCCAGCACCTCCCACTTGGGCAGCGTGGCCGACCACTCCTCGATCAGCTGGAACATCTTGTTCAGCTTCGGCAGCCGCGCCTCGGGCGTGGCCCACTCGGGGTCGTCGGCGAGTTCCGGCCGGCCGATGAGTTCGGTGATCGGCCGCCAGCCGACGGGCTGGACGATGACGTACACGTAGTCGTTCGGCCCGCCCGGCGCGCACTTGACCGCCCAGCCCGGCTGGCCGCCGCCGGACGCGTTCCCCGAGCGGGGGACCTCCTCGCCGAAGTCCTCGTTGGGGTATTCGGCGAGCGGCCCGTGGGCCAGGCGCTGCTGGTCGCGCAGCTTCACCCGGCACAGGTTGAGCACGGCGTGCTGCATGGCCACGCCGACCCGCTGTCCGCGCCCGGTCCGCTCGCGCTGGAACAGGGCCGCGAGGATCCCCGCGACGGCGTGCACCCCCGTCCCCGAGTCCCCGATCTGGGCCCCCGTCGCCAGCGGCGGCCCGTCCTCGAAACCGGTGGTCGCCATCGACCCGCCCATGGCCTGCGCGACGACCTCGTACGCCTTGAACCGGGTGTACGGGCCGTCCCCGAAGCCCTTGATCGAGGCGTAGACGATCCGCGGATTGATCTCCCGGACGCGTTCCCAGCCGAAGCCCATCCGGTCGACGGCACCCGGCCCGAAGTTCTCGACCAGGACGTCCGAGCGCCGGATCAGCTCGGTGAGGATCTCCTTGCCGCGCGCGGTCTTGGTGTTCAGCGTGATGCTGCGCTTGTTGCAGTTGAGCATCGTGAAGTACAGAGAGTCGACGTTAGGCAGGTCCCGCAGCTGCCTGCGGGTGATGTCCCCGGTCGGCGCCTCCAGCTTGACGACGTCCGCGCCGAGCCAGGCGAGCAGCTGGGTGGCGGACGGCCCGGACTGGACATGCGTCATGTCGAGGACGCGGATGCCCTCGAGTGCCTTGGCGGTCATGGGCGTTCACCTCACTTGTACATCGTCTGGTTCATGGTTCCGGGGGCGTACGCGTCCGGGTCGACCCAGACGTTGATCAGGGACGGCTTGCCGGACTCGCGGGCCCGGCGCAGGGCGGGGCCGATGTCGGCGGGGTCGCGGACCTCCTCGCCGTGACCGCCGAGGATGCGCGCGAACTCGTCGTACGGCACGTCGCCGAGGGTGTTGCCGATCCGCTCGCGGTCCTTGCCGTACTTGGCGGCCTGGCCGTAGCGGATCTGGTTCATGGAGGAGTTGTTGCCGACGATGCCGACGAAGGGGAGGTCGTAGCGGACGAGGGTCTCGAAGTCCCAGCCGGTGAGCGAGAAGGCGCCGTCGCCGAAGAGGGCGACCACCTCCTTGTCCGGGCGGGCCTGCTTGGCGGCGAGCACGAAGGGGATGCCGACGCCGAGGGTGCCGAGCGGGCCGGGATCCATCCAGTGGCCGGGTGACTTCGGCTGGACGACCTGCCCGGAGAAGGTGACGATGTCGCCGCCGTCGCCGATGTACACCGAGTCCTCGGTGAGGAAGTCGTTGATCTCGCCGACCAGCCGGTACGGATGGATGGGCGAGGCGTCCGACCTGAGCTGCGGCAGCCGCCTCTCGACGGCGGCCTGCTCGGCCGCGCGCAGCTCGTCCAGCCACTCCTTGCGCCGCACGGCACCGCCGTCGGTCCGTCCGGACGCGGCCTGGGTGACGGCGGCCAGGACCAGTCCGGCGTCGCCGACGATCCCGAGGCCGACGTCGCGGTTCTTGCCGACGGTCCGGTAGTCGAGATCGATCTGCACGACCGTCGCGTCGGGGGACAGGCGCTTGCCGTAGCCCATGCGGAAGTCGAACGGGGTGCCGACGATCACGATGACGTCGGCGTGCGAGAAGGCGTACCGCCGGGAGAGCTGGAAGTGGTGCGGGTCGCCGGGCGGGAGGGTGCCGCGTCCGGCGCCGTTCATGTACGCCGGGATGTTCAGGGCGCGCACCAGCGCGACGGCGGCCTCGGTGCCGCGGGTCGACCACACCTGGCTGCCGAGCAGGATCGCGGGCTTGCGGGCGTGCACCAGCAGGTCGGCGAGCCGCTCGACCGCCTCCGGGTCGCCGGCCGAGCGGGTCGAGGCCCGGTAGGCGCCGGCGCGGGGCACCCGGGCCGTCTCGCGCGGCACCTTGGCGTCGAGGACGTCCCGGGGGATCTCCAGGAAGGAGGGGCCGGGGGCTCCGTGGTAGCACTCGCGGAAGGCCATCGACACCATGTCCGCGGCGCGGGCGGTGTCGGGCACGGTCGCCGCGAACTTGGTGATCGGCGTCATCATGTCGACGTGCGGCAGGTCCTGGAGGGACCCCATCTTGTGCTGGGTGAGGGCGCCCTGGCCGCCGATGAGCAGCATCGGGGACTCCGCGCGCAACGCGTTGGCGACCCCGGTGACGGCGTCGGTCGTACCGGGCCCGGCGGTGACGACCGCGCAGCCCGGTGTGCCGGTGATCCGGGCGTAGCCGTCGGCGGCGTGCGCGGCGACCTGCTCGTGACGTACGTCGACGACCTCGATCCCCTCGTCCACGCAGCCGTCGTAGATGTCGATGATGTGGCCGCCGCAGAGGGTGTAGACCCGGTCGACGCCTTCGGCCTTCAGCGCCTTGGCGACGAGGTGGCCGCCGGAGATCAGGTCCTGGTCGGGCATGACGAGGCCCCTTTCGTAGATGTGCATACCGCACATTGCATACAGTCGACGAATACTGTATGGACTGGTTATCCCTCATCCGGTGAGTGGTGTCCAGAGGGTGCGCTCACATCCGGCCACGCGGCCCGGCGGGCCGTCTCCCTCACGGTGCGTACGGCCGCCCTCGCCGACCGTGTGCGACGGTGCCCGCGCCGGCGCCCGCGCTGGTGGGAGCCCCTCCCGCCTGCCCCCCGGGGGCGGATACGCAGGTGAAACGCACTCCGAAACCTTGGTATTGTTGTCCATGTCGCCGCGGGGAACACGCCCCGCAAGGCGGCAGACACCTGGTCCGGGTGGCGGAATGGCAGACGCGCTAGCTTGAGGTGCTAGTGCCCTTTATCGGGCGTGGGGGTTCAAGTCCCCCCTCGGACACCAGCAGAGACCCCAGTTCATCTGGGGTTTTTCTGTTTTTCCGGTTGGGGCGTGACCAACCGTGACCAACAGCCGAGCGAACTTCCTGTCAGGCCAGGGATGACAGGCCGATACGGGCAGCGCTGGAAGCGGCCAGCTTCTTCGCCCCTTCGGCGCGGCGCCTGCCGTAGCGCGCCATGGTGTAGCCCGGCGAGGGCGCCGGGCGTTGGCCGAGACCTCTACCGGGTTCTCGTGGTTGTCGAGATCGTTCTGATCTTCGACGCCCGCCAGTCGTGCAGCCGGAAGTTCTCCGGCAGGTGCGGATGGTTACGTGCCGTCCGCCAGCGGGCCGACACCTTCTCGGGTCCTGCGGTCCGCCTGCCTCGCCCCGGTACAGCTTGAAGCCGTCGCGGGCGAACACGAGGTCATGGTCCACCCAGAGATCCCCGAGGCATTCCCGCTCCCCGTCCTGGCGTTCCTTCTGCCACTTGAGGACGTTCATCAGGGCTTGGTCTACGTAGATGATCGCGTTGTCGTCTCCGTCCTTGGTCAGCTTCCGCAGCCGGTAGGTGTTGCCTTCCTCGAGCGCGACCCAGGCCAGTTCGATGGCGCACTCATCCCAGTGGATGAGCGACCACTTCCACCCCAGGACTTCGCTGCGTCGGCACGAGGTGGCCGCGTAGGCGGTTCACAGCGGGGCGTCCCGAAGGCAGTGGTGGGTCAGTCCGCCGTCGCACGCCCTGTTGCCGCACGGCGTCCATATGTCCTTGAGGAAGTGCGCCGTCTCGTGATCGTTGAGCGTGGGGAAGTCCGGCTGCGCCGCCTTGATCTGCCCCTCCGCGGGCGGGTTGGCAGTGTGGGCAGGGTTGACCGTGAGGAGCTTCCTCGGTCCGGTCACCGAGACCAGCGCCGCCGAGATGATGTTGTGGATGTGGCGGACGCTCTTGGGGCCGAGCGGCTTGTTCCCGTTCGCCTCGATGGGCGTGCTCTCCAGCAGCCGGTACAGCTCGTCAAGCCGCTCGTCCGTCACCTCCACCACCTTGACCTTGCCGACGTGCGGCTTGATGTGCAGCCGGATCTTCGGCTCACCCCATCCCCAAGTCTCACGAAAGGAGCACATGCCCCCGCTCGGCGGGAAGCCGTGCGCGTGTCCGCGCAGCGCGGAAGCGGAGAAGGAAGGACGGCCCACCCCCTTGGGAGCCATCAAGGAGAAGGGGCGCAAGCTCCACCAGATCGAGCGTGTGTCGTACGAGGAGTCGTTCCTCATCGGCGACCTGCTCACTAGCCGCATCACGGTTCTCGGCGGAGAACCGAAGGCAGGTAAGACGTTGCTGTCCGCTGGCATGATCAGCACACTCGTGAACCTCGACACCGTGCCCGACGACACGGTGACCATCTTTCCCGTGGAGCACACCGGAGAGCCCGGCTACTGGGCCGGAGTCCTCGAAAACCTCTGTCCATCGGCGCCGACCTGTTCGTCCTGGACAACGTCGTCGGCTCCCTCGCCTCCGGTGAGGACATCTCCTCATCCGTCGTCGCACAACGAGTCATCGACGATCTCAAGCCCATCAGCCGGGCCGGCGTCCCCGTACTCGTCATCACCCACACCGCCAAGGCGGCAGGCGAAGGAGCGACCACCGCGTCGGCCCCGATCGGGGGGCGAGCCATGGCCGGCGGGGCTCGCGGAGTGATCACGCTGCGCAAGTCCACGCGGCACGGACTCCGTATCGGGCGCTGGGGCGTCCGGCCGCTTCGGGCCGTCTGAGCGTTGGTGGTGGTCCTGCCCCCTTATAGAAAGAACCACCACCACCAGCTACCTCGCTCCGCCCTCCTCATATGGAAGTACGTCAGTCCTCTGGCACTGGCGGCCTTCGGCCGACCAGCACGCAGGCCACTGGAGAACTGGGAAGCCCGAAGCCTGCCAGCTCAAGGCGCGGCCCCCGAAGGGGCCGCCATGGAACGAAGCCACTTACGTACGTACGGGCAGCGGCGAAGAGGTGAGCGCCATGCTCTACGAGGAGTGGGCGGCGTTCGCCGCCACAGAGTGAAGACACTTACTGCAAGCCTCAAAACCCCTCACTCTTGTGCAGCCCTTCGCCGCCGCCCCCGGACTGGCAAGCGCTCCCACCTGCTACTTCTCCGCCGCTGCACCAGTCCCGCGGATTCACGTTGGAGGGGCTGGACACTGCGGCCCGCAAGGGCAACCACGGTGGACGCCCCTCCGTCGTAGACGACGACAAGCTGGCCATAGCCCGCGCCCGGCATGCCAAGGGAGAGAGCGTCACAGCCATCACCAAGGCCCTGGGGATCTACCGGCACATCGGTGAAAGCGCCTGAGACAGGCGCACAGGGGCGCAGTCAGGCGCTCACCTCGGAGCGCACCGGGACGGGTGGTCGAACACCGGTGAGCGCCTCTGCGCGGGCGACGAGCCGGGGTGCAAGGTCGGGGTACCAGCCACGGGCTACGGCTTGCAGCATCTCCGCCAGCGCGGCGAGTTCCCCGATTCGGCCGGCCGGGGTGCCGAGGGTCGGCGCGAACTCCTTGCGGATGCGGGCGGCTACGCCGGGAACGAGCAGGCTGTTGGCGTGGAGGAGACCCGCGTCATAGCCGAAGGGCACCAAACCCCACCGCTCCCAGTCCAACAGGCAGAGGGGCGCACCCGTGAGGTTCCCCCAGTGCAGGTCACCGTGGCCGGTCATCCGCTCCACCTTGGCGGGAGCCGGGATGCCGAGGAACTGGGGGAAGGCCCGTTCGATCCAGCCGTCCCGGACGGTGACCTTCACCCCCTCCACTTCAGCGAGCAGGGCAAGGGCTCGGCGCAGCTCACCCCACCACTCGTCAGGCAACTCCGGGTCGTGGTCGATGTCGGCTCGTTTCGGGGACACGATGGGTTGCGCGACGTAGTCGAGGACTTCCGCCTCGAAAGCCCACTCCCTGTCACTCCAGTCGTGCACCTCATACAGGCGCGGGCGCGGGACGGCATCGGGCACGAGCAGGGAGGCCCCTGCAATGCCCTCCCCCTCCTTCCTGCCCGCGTTCCTCTTCGCCGTCCGGCTCACTCGTAGCCACCGGTCCCCAGCTCGGCGCCCGAGGGTGACACCAAGGAAGCCCCACGCCAGTGGCCCCGTGCAGGTGAGCCCCAGCGCCTTGGCCGCCCGGTCATGGGCGGCCTCCATCAGGGCCTGTACCTCCTCATTCACCGGCGAGTTCATCCGTCACCCTCCTGATTTCCTGGGTCGTCAGAGGCGCAGCCAGAGCCTTGGCCGCATCGTCCCAGTGTTCACGGGTGCTCGCCGAAGTCAGGACGACATCGAGGCCAGGGCACGAGCCAGCGGCCAGCAGGGCAGCGGCTGCGGCCGACAGGCCGGGGCGGATGAGGTTCACCAGCTCGGGTGTCATGGCATCGAGGAGTTCACCCCCGTGCAGGGGGGCGGAGCCGAATGTGATCAGCCCCGCGTCCTTCGCCTGCACCAGCGGTCCGCCGCCGTTCAGCGCCTGTGTGATCGGGGCATCCATGATCAGGCTGACAGGCATCTGCAAGCCCATGCAGTGATGCTCGGCGGAACCAGCCGCCTGCCGGGCAAGGGAGAGCAACTCGGGAACGCTGAAGGCTCCGGAGGTCAGGCCCGACCAGGTGGCGACCCCGTACCCTTCGATCCTGCCCGCATGGGCGAACTCTTCCAGCGCCGTGAAGGCTTCCCTCACACGCCAGTGCAGAGCAGCGCGGTCAAGGCCGTGCCCGTCATGCTCCGGGTTGTGCACGAACACCAGGTCCACACGCCCGAGCGCGGCCAACGAGCGCTCCGTCTGCCAGCGGACAAAGCCCCGTTCGAGGCTGTGCCTGTTGGTCGTCTCGTACCCGGTGAGCACGTCTTCGGCCAGGGCGGTGCGGCCTTCCTCCGCCGTGAAGAACCCCGTCTTCGTGGCCACTCGCACGGTCGGGTACTCCCCGAGAACCGGGCGCAACTCCTCATGCGCCCACCCGTGGGCGTAGTTGGGTGCCGTGTCCACCCACGGGCTACCGGCAGCCAGGGCGGTGCGTGCCGCCTGACTGACGGCACGCACGCGGTATGTCCCCAGGGAGAGCGCGGCGGTCACAGCGCGGTCCCCACGACTGCGACGGCATGGCCGTCGATGAGGGCGGAGACCAGTTCGACCACGTCCTTGACTTCCAGTCCGGCGGAGTCGGCAAGCTCCCCGAGCGTGGTCGGCTGGTTGGTCAGCAGCGTGCCCAGCGCGGGCGCTGCGGACTCGGCGAAGTCCCACGTGGTACCGGCCGCCGAGAAGGTGACCGTGCCCTGTTCGCGGTTCGCCGTCAGGCGACCCCTCGGAGCGGTCAGCTTGACCGTGATCTCTGCCCGTGTGGGGAGCCCGTCCACGTACGGCAGGGACGGAATCGCGTGACCCAGGTCCGTCGTGTCGATCGACTCCGCCCACCGCTCCACGAGGCGAGGGTCCGCCATCATGTCCACCACCTCACGGCGCACGGCGTCGATGAGGACCGCCTGTTCCTCCAGCGAGCCGAAGCGCGGAATGTCCTTGCGGAAAGCGAGGGACGCCCGAAGCTGATCGATGACCCACAGCATCAGGTCAGCGCCCGTGTGCGTGACCATGCCGAACGTCAGGTGCAGGGATTCCGTCCCCTGGTCAGCGGTGACCGCGTGCCACCAGCCGCGCGGCAGGTAGAGCACGTCACCCGGGGACAGAACGAGGTCCGCCACCGGGTCACCCTCCGGCTCCTCCGGCGACTCCACGTCCCGGAAGGTGGGCGCTTCACGGGTCATCCCCCACAGGCGCCACCGCTTCGAGCCGTGCACCTGGACCACGACGACATCATGGTCGTCCCAGTGCCGGCCGAAGCCCTCCCGCTCGGTCCACGAGGCGTACACGTTGGCCTGCACGGAAGTCCCGAGGAAGCGTTCCAGTCCCTCAGCAGCCGCCCCCACGGCGGGGTGAATCTTCTCCACCGCGTCGAGGACTAGCGACGCCCCGTCTCTGAGCTGGGCGTGGAAGTCGGACGGTTGGATGCGGGACCAGGTGACCGCTCGGCGGTTCGTGGTGGGGATGGCGTAGCGGTGGAGCGGGACCATCTCGCCGTCAGCCGACAGGCGCAACCGGGGCGGCTCCAGCCTCTGCGTAGCGATGATCCGGTTCAGGTCGTCCCAGGAGAACAGGCCCGCCGTGTCAGCGGCCCCGGGGAAGTGCGCGTAGGAGCGGTGGTACGTCTGGGCGAGAAACGTGTCCCCGCCCAGACGCCCCGCCCACGAGGCTGCATCAAGCACCGTGGGCGCTCCCGTCAGTCGTTGCCGTCAGAACGGCCACCACTGACGTCCGACTCCTGCTCGGCACGGGTGCGCGCGGCCACGATCTTCCGCTTCGCGACGAGCAGGCCACCCCCCTCGGGGGTCACCGAACCGGTGTTTTCTTCCACCATCGGACTTACCTCTCTCTTCTCGGGGACTCCCGCCGGGATTCCGGCAGGAAGCAAAGGGACAGCGACGAGCGCGGCGGACGCCGACCTCGGTGACGACGGGCGTCCCGTGCACCGAGGGCACCCGCACGGCGGGTACTTGGTCGGTGAACCCAAGATCAGCGCGTTGCGCGGGTCCACCTGCACCGTGCGCACCGGGCCGTATGTCCGGCCCCCGTCGTATGACACCCGGAGAGTCATGCGCCCGGTCGTCATGAGCGCACACCAGCGTCAGGACCGAACCTCCGCCGGTACGCCAGCCGCCACCCCGCGCCGTAGCGGACCCACTTTTCGTTTCGCTCGGTCGCTGCCATGGAGAGAAACATTGACCTAGAAAGCGACGGCCGTGTAGTTCTTCCCCGTCATGGACTAAAGATCACGAACGGCAGGCGGTAGACCACTCCGCCAACAGAGCTCGCGCTTCGTCCCCGAACAGCGCATACCTCTCCAGCGTGCAGAACAGCTCCAAATGCATTTCGATGTCTCTTGGATCTCTCAGGATCACGACACCGGTGGTGTTCTCCACAGTGGCCAGGGTGTTGTCGTAGACAGTGAAGGTGTCCATCGGAGCAATGGGCTTGTACCCCGCGATTGGGATGACACCGAGCTTCACATTCGTTAGATGGGTCAGTGAAGCCAGCCGGTCAATCTGCATCGCCATCGCAGCCGGGGGCAGGAGTGGCCACCTCACAGCCTGCTCGGTGAGGATGAAGGTAAACCGCTTCTTCGTGTCGTAAAGAACCTCCTGCCGCTCCAGCTTCCTCGCGATCGTCTTAGTGACATCGGCCGGAGAATGGGCAAGACTGGCTCGGATGTACTCAGGGGTGGACAGCAGTCCTGTAATCATCGAGAGCAGGAAGAAGCGGAACTCCGTGGACGAGGATTCAAGGGAAGCAAGTTCAGTCTGCTTCTTCTCCAGGCCCCTACGTCGCAGCGAGCGCAGGTCTTGCCATTCGGTGTTGGCCAGCCTCGAAAGGGCGATGACCTCCTCGATGACCTCGGGCGGAGCCACGACGGCCCGGAGGATTCTTTCCAGGTCCAGCAGACTCGGTTGGGCTTTCCCATTCTCGATCCGGCTGATCTTCGATTGGGACATGTTGCAACGCCGAGCGAGCCGGTCCCCAGTGAGGCCGGCTCGCTTGCGTAGTTCTTTCAGCAGGGCGGCCAGTTCTTGCTTCGGCTGCCCCAACTGTTCAGGCTCGAACGTCACCTGCTCACGTACTCCAGGAATGGAACCGACTCGGCAACCGCAATCCGCTTCCACTGCCGGTACGGCTCGGGATCACCCTCGTACAGTTCCCGGTTTATCTGCGTCCCGTCCGTCCGGTAGTTCATCAGGACCACCTTGGACTCATCGAACATCCAGAAATCCTGGTCCGGGAGTCCCGGGTTCTCCCGGTCGGTGAGGTCGAGGATTCGGATATCCTCGCCCGCCTTCACGTGATGCCGGTAGTAATACTCGAACTCGAACCGAAGGTAGTCCGAGAGCGGGCGGGTCACGACGTGCACCCTGCCGACATTCTTTCCTTGCGAGGTCCATTGCCGAACCTCGTCCATCCAACCCGAGGTGTAGTCGTCCGGCGACTTCACCCCGGCGAGGAAGCGCTTCAGCTTCTCCGCTTCCTGGGGCATGGTGTAGACGGGCAGCGTTTCCAGCCGCCACGCCTCACGCTCCATGGAATCGAAGCAGTCATTCCAAGCGTCACCATCCAAGTGCACGGAATGCCTCCCTGAGAACCGCCTCCGGGATTTCCACGAGCCCTTCCCCGGAGGGCGGGGTGAAGGCGTCGGACACGTCGCCCTGCACCACGAACGACCCGGTAGCCGTGCGGTACACGTTCGGGCAGTCCTTCTCTCCGCACTCCCCGTTGCCGTTGCCCGTGAGCCGGGTGAGTGCCGAACGTTCGGACATGCCAAACCCCCTTGCTCTGACCCCGTTTGGGCCGCCTGCCCACCGACAGTAGAGGGGGTGGCGCTACGCGTCTATGCGGGAACGCGACTATGCGTGTCCTTGCATAAACAGGTCCCCGGCCGCCTCAGCCACCCCCGGTACGTGGTCGCGTACGCGCCCGTGCAGACTGGGCGCAGCCCCGTGGCGCGGTCCGAGAAGCCTGACCAGGGACGGACGCCCCGGAGGAGGGTTGGTCACGTGACCAACGCATGACCAACAGGGGCCTGAAAGGGCCTGAAACAGCAGGAAAGAACAGGAGAAACGCCCGCCGAAATCCAGCCTGTCAGCGGGCGTTTTCCCAGGTCAGAGCAGTTGTGGGCTGGTGCCCGAGAGGAGAGTCCAAGTCCCCCCTCGAACACCAGCGAAGACCCCAGTCGATCTGGGGTCTTTCTGTTTCTCCGGCCTGGAGACTTCCCGGGCCGGACAAGAACTGCCCGGGCGGGGGCCGGCCGGTGACCTAATCGAGTTGACCGTTCCCGGCGGGCGGTGCTGGAGTCGGCACGTGGACAGCATCCCCGCCAACCGGCGGTTCTGGAACCGGATCAGCAGCTCCTACCAGCACGAGCACGACCCGCGGATCGGCGCGACGCCCCGGCTGTGGGGCATGTACTCCCTCCCCGACGCGGACCTGCACGCCCTGGGCGACGTCACCGGCAAGCGCGTCCTCGAACTCGGCTGCGGCGCCGGCCAGTGGTCCAGGGCGCTCGCCGCCGAGGGTGTCGCCGTGGTCGGGCTCGACCTGTCCGAGGCCCAGCTCGCCGAGGCGGCCCGCGCGATGGGAACGGCCCGCTATCCGCTGGTGCAAGGCGCCGCCGAACGACTCCCCTTCGCCGCCGACAGCTTCGACCTGGTGTTCTGCGACTTCGGTGGGCTCAGCTGGGCGCCCCCGCACCTGGCCGTGCCGCAGGCCGCACGCGTCCTGCGCCGGGGCGGGCGCCTGGTGTTCAACGTCGCCAGCCCATGGTTCGAGGCCTGCTACGACGAAGCCGCCGGCCGCGTGACCACGACCCTGAAGCAGGACTACTTCGGGCTGAACACCATCGCCGAAGACGACGGCGCGACCAGTTACCAGCTCACCTACGGCGACTGGGTCAGGGTCCTGCGCGGCGCGGGTCTCGTCATCGACGACCTCATCGAACCGCGCCCCGCACCCGGAACACCCAACGGCTACAACGAGACCGACCCGCCCGACTGGGCGCACCGCTGGCCGGCGGAACTGCTCTGGGTAACCCACAAACCGTGAGCCCTGAAGGCACGGCCTCGTCGTCAAGGCCCTAGTGGGGCGTGCTTTCGCGGGTCGGCTCACGACGGGGTGCGAACGGGGCGCGGCCGAGTTCGGGCAGGACGGTGAGGAGCCCCGCGGCGGCGAGGCCGGCGCCGAGCCAGAGCGGGGAGCGCAAACCCCACAGGTCGATGGCGACGCCGCCGAGGGACGAGCCGAGCATGACGCCGAAGGTGATGAAGGAGGAGTGGACGGTGTTGACCAGCGGCCCGGCATTGCCCGCGCGCTGCACCCGGGTGATCATCGCCGGGTTCATGGTGACGCCGACCAGGCCGACGCCCAGCATGCAGGCCACGGCGGGGGCGGGCGCGCCGGCGAAGACCGCGAAGCCCGTCAGGAAGAGCAGGTTGAGCAGCAGGCCGACGGCGAGGACCGGCAGGGTGTGCCGGTCGGCGAGCCGGCCGACGACCGTGTTGCCGATGACGGTGGCGGCGCCGTAGGCGATCAGGAGCAGCGGGACGGTGCCCGCGGTGAAGCCGGTGAGGCCGGTGAGGATGGGGTTCAGGTAGCTGAAGGCGGAGAAGGTGGCGCCGATGATCAGCGTGCTGGTGGCCAGCGCCAGCCACAGGCGGGGCCGGGCGAACACGCCGGCCTCGGCGCGCAGGCCGCCGCTCGGCGCGGGGGCGAGGCGCGGCACCCCGGCGGCGGTGGCCGCGGCGGCGGCCAGGGCGAGCGCCGAGACGGCCCAGAACGCGGCGCGCCAGCCGAGCCGTTCGCCGATCAGGGTGGACAGCGGCAGCCCGAGCAGGGTGCCGAGCATCAGCCCGTTCATGGCCACCGCGACGGCCCGCCCCCGGGTTTCGGGCCGGGTGAGACGGGCGCACAGCGAGAGGGCGACGCCGAAGAAGGCCTGGGAGGCGACGCCGGTGACGACGCGCGCGACGAGCATGGTGCCGTAGCCGGTCGCGGTGGCGGCGAGCACGTTGCCGGCCAGGAAGACGGCGAAGAGCACCAACAGGGCGGTGCGGGGCGGGAGTTTCATCACCGCGACGGTGAGCACCGGTCCGCCGAGGGCCATGGCGGCGGCGAACGCGGTGATGAGATAGCCGATCCGCGGAACGGTGGCGTGCAGGCCGGCGGCCATCTGCGGCATCAGGCCGGCGACCGCGAACTCGCTGGTCACCATGGCGAAGATGCCGAGCGCCAGGACGTAGACGGCTCGGGGCACGGTGGGGACTCCTTGGGGTACGGGTCCGCGCTGGGCGGCGGGTGGCCAGTTCTGGACTGAGGTGTTCAAAATCAAGGTGTGAGAAAGAGGTTTTAGATGGATCAGTTCAAAACAAGGGCAAGGGTCACGGCGCGGTCGTCCCGGCCGTCATGGCGGCCGGGACGGGCGGCCTGCCCGGATCAGGCGGTCAGCGCGTCGAGGGTGATCGCGGCGATGGCGTCCAGGGCGGCCCGGTCGGCGCCGCCCTGGGCGGAGACGCGCAGGCCCGCGATGGCGGCGTTGAGGAACCGGGCCAGGTCGCCGGCGTCCCGGGGGGAGGTGATGCTGCCGTCCCGCCGGCCGGCCTCGACGGCAGCGCGCAGGGAGTCCAGTCGAAGGGCCGTGTCACGCTCCAGCATCCCGGCCGCGACGGCGTCCCGCCCGGCGAGTTCGACGGTGGTGTTCACTCCGAGACACCCCAGGCTGCGGCCGGTGGGCCGGTTCTGCGCGTCGCCGTCGAGCACCAGGGTGAACAGGGCGCGGATCCGGTCGGCACCACTGCGCGACGGGTCCTCCAGCACGGCCAGCTGACGCGCGTTCATGGCGGTCGTGTAGCGGTGCAGGACGCGCTGGAACAGGGCACGCTTGCTCTTGAAGGTGTTGTAGACACTGCTGCGCCCCAGTCCGGTGGCGGCGCACAGGTCCTCGGTGGAAGTGGCTTCGTACCCCTTCCGCCAGAAGGTCGCCATCGCCGCGTCGAGCGCCTGCTCCTCGTCGAACGTCCTCGGTCGGGCCATACTCGGACCCTAACCGTTTTGGACTGGACATTGCAATACTATCCACCCCCGGCTCGCCGTCCGGGCCGCAGGCGGGATCCCGTTCCTCCCGAAACCCTGACGATCAGCTGTCGAATCCCTTGACGATCGCCCTTCCGGCGGATTAACTCACGTCCTAAATTAAGTCATGAGTGCAATCCCCGAAGGGACACCGGGACCCATGCGCAGCACCCGAGCCGCGGCCGTAGGCGCCGTCACCCTGTCACTCGCCCTGGCGGCCACGGCCTGCGGAGGCGGATCGGCCACCGGCGGCGGGTCCAACGACTCGCCGAAGACGCTGACGTACTGGGCGTCCAACCAGGGAGCCAGCATCGAGGCGGACAAGAAGGTGCTCCGACCCGAGCTGGACAAGTTCGAGCAGCGGACCGGCATCAAGGTCGAGCTGGAGGTCGTGCCCTGGTCGGACCTGCTCAACCGGATCCTGACCGCGACCACTTCGGGCCAGGGCCCGGACGTGCTGAACATCGGCAACACCTGGAGCGCCTCCCTCCAGGCGACCGGCGCGCTGCTGCCCTGGGACGAGAAGAACTTCGCCGCGATCGGCGGCCGGGACCGGTTCGCCGAGACCGCCCTCGGTTCGACCGGCGCCCAGGGCAAGGACCCGGTGGCGGTCCCGCTGTACTCGATGGCGTACGCCCTCTACTACAACAAGAAGATCTTCGCCGACGCCGGCATCGCCAAGCCCCCGGCCACGTGGGCCGAACTGGTCGCCGACGGCAAGAAGATCAAGGCCAAGGGCGTGTCCCCGCTCGGCGCCGAGGGCGCGAACCTGTCGGAGAACATCCACCACGTCTTCGTCTTCGCCAAGCAGCACGGCGCCGACTTCTTCACCGCCGACGGCAAGCCCGACTTCACCGACCGCAAGGTGGTCGACGCGGTCAAGAGCTACGTCGGCCTGATGGCCGAGCACGAGGTCATCCCGGCGGGCGACGCCGAGTACGCGCAGAACCAGTCCGTCAGCGACTTCGCCAAGGGCAAGCAGGCCATGCTGCTGTGGCAGACGGCCTCCGCCAACCTCGAGTCCCAGGGGATGGGCGAGGACGCCTACGGCATCGCGCCCGTCCCGGTGATCTCCGGCAAACCCGGCGCGGGCACCCAGGTCAACTCGCCGGTCATGGGCATCAACATGGCCGTCTTCAAGAACACCGACAACCTCGACGGCGCCACGAAGTTCGTGAAGTTCATGACCTCCGACGAGGAGCAGAAGATCCTCAACAAGGCCTACAGCGCCATCCCGCCGGTCACGTCCGCGCAGGCCGACCCCGCCTTCGACGCCCCGGACACCGCGGTGCTGAAGGACACGCTGGCCACCAGCGCCGCCGCGCTGCCGCAGGTCGCGTCCGAGTCGCAGTTCGAGACGGCGGTCGGTACGGCCGTCAAGGACCTGTTCGCCGACGCCGCCGCCGGGCGCCCGGTGACCACCGACTCGGTCGAGGCGAAGCTGCAGAAGGCCCAGCAGCAGATGCCGGCGGCGTGAACCCCACGATGACCACCACCGCCTTCAAGGAACCGGTGCGCCAGACTTCGTCCGGCGCCGCGGCACGCGCACCCCGCCGCCCCGGACGGCTGCGCCGGATCTCGCTGCCGTACCTGCTGCTCCTGCCCGCCCTGCTGCTCGAACTCCTCGTCCACCTGGTGCCGATGGTCATCGGCATCGTGATGAGCTTCAAGGAACTCACCCAGTTCTACATCCGTGACTGGGGCACCGCCCCCTGGTCCGGCCTCGGCAACTACCAGGTGTCGGTCGACTTCGACGCCCCCGTCGGCGAGGCCCTGCTGCACTCCTTCTTCGTCACCGTCGGCTTCACCCTGCTCTCGGTCGCCCTGTGCTGGCTGATCGGCACCGCCGCCGCGGTCTTCATGCAGGACACCTTCCGCGGGCGCGGACTGCTGCGCGCCCTGTTCCTGGTGCCGTACGCGCTGCCCGTCTACACCGCCGTCATCACCTGGGTGTTCATGTTCCAGCACGACAACGGCCTGGTGAACCACGTGCTGCACGACCAGCTGCACCTCACCGACAAGCCCTCCTTCTGGCTCATCGGGGACAACAGCTTCTACGCCCTGCTGACCGTCTCGGTGTGGAAGGGCTGGCCGTTCGCCTTCCTCATCGTGACGGCCGGGCTCCAGAACATCCCCAAGGAGCTGTACGAGGCCGCCGCGCTGGACGGCGCCGGGACGTGGCAGCGCGTCCGCCGCATCACCCTGCCCTCGCTGCGCCCGGTCAACCAGGTCCTCGTCCTGGTGCTGTTCCTGTGGACGTTCAACGACTTCAACACGCCGTACGTGCTGTTCGGCAAGTCCGCGCCCGAGGCCGCCGACCTCGTCTCCGTCCACATCTACCAGGCGTCCTTCGTCACCTGGAACTTCGGCACCGGCTCCGCCATGTCCGTGCTGCTGCTGCTCTTCCTGCTCGTCGTCACGGGCGGCTACCTGCTGTTCACCTCGCGCGGACGGAGGGCCGCCGATGTCTAGCACCCCCACGCCGGCGGCACGTACCCGCACCCCGGCGGCGAGCACCCGCTCGCCCATGGCGCCGGCGCGTTCGTTCCTGTGGTTCCGGCGGATCTTCCTCACCCTGCTCGCCGGATTCGTGCTGGTCCCGGTGTACGTGATGGTCTCCAGCTCGCTGAAGCCGCTCGCGGACGTCAGCGGCGAGTTCCACTGGCTGCCCAGCGAACTGACCATCCGCCCGTACATCGACATCTGGTCGACGGTCCCGCTCGCGCGGTACTTCGTGAACTCGCTCATCGTGGCGGGCGCGGCCACGGTCTGCTCGGTCGTCATCGCCGTGTTCGCGGCCTACGCCGTCAGCCGCCACGACTTCCGCGGCAAGCGCGTCTTCACGGTGACCGTGCTGTCGACGCAGATGTTCCCCGGCATCCTCTTCCTGCTGCCGCTGTTCCTGCTCTACGTCAACATCGGCAACACCACCGGCATCGCCCTGTTCGGCTCGCGCGGCGGGCTGATCCTGACGTACCTCACCTTCTCGCTGCCGTTCTCCATCTGGATGCTGATCGGGTACTTCGACTCGGTGCCGCGCGACCTGGACGAGGCGGCGCTGGTGGACGGCTGCGGGCCGCTGAGGGCGCTGCTGCGGATCGTCGTGCCGGCCGCGACGCCCGGCATCGTCGCGGTCGCCGTCTACGCCTTCATGACCGCCTGGGGCGAGGTGCTCTTCGCGTCGGTCATGACCAACGACACCACCCGCACCCTCGCCGTCGGCCTCCAGGCCTACTCCACCCTCAACGACGTCTACTGGAACCAGATCATGGCCGCCTCGCTGGTCGTCAGCGTGCCCGTGGTGGCCGGGTTCCTGCTGCTCCAGCGCTATCTCGTCGCGGGTCTGACGGCGGGCGCCGTCAAGTGACCCCCATCCCCGCTCCCGAAGGGACTCCCGTGTCCGAACCCATCGACCTCGCCGCCTTCCCGCCCGACTTCCTGTGGGGCACGGCCACCGCGGCGTACCAGATCGAGGGAGCCGTGGCCGAGGACGGCCGTACGCCCTCGATCTGGGACACCTTCTCGCACACCCCCGGGAAGATCGCGAACGACGACAACGGCGACGTCGCCTGCGACCACTACCACCGCTGGCGCGAGGACATCGGCCTGATGCGGCAGCTGGGCGTCAACGCCTACCGGCTCTCCGTGGCCTGGCCCCGGGTGCTCCCCGGCGGCACCGGCCCGGTGAACCCCAGGGGCCTCGCGTTCTACGACGAGCTGGTGGACGCGCTGCTGGAGGCGGGCATCACGCCGTCCGTCACCCTCTATCACTGGGACCTGCCCCAGGTGCTCCAGGACCGCGGCGGCTGGCCGGAACGGGACACCGCGCAGGCGTTCGCCGAGTACGCCTCCGTCGTCGCCGGCCGCCTCGGCGACCGCGTCACCCTGTGGACCACCCTCAACGAACCCCTGTGCTCGGCCTGGATCGGTCATCTGGAAGGCACGATGGCACCCGGCTGGAAGGACCTCACCGCCGCCGTCCGGGCCTCCTGCCACCTGCTCCTCGGGCACGGCCTGGCCACCGAGGCGATCCGCGCCGCCGCCCCCGGCGCCCGCGTCGGCATCGTCAACAACCTCTCCACCGTGCACCCGGCCACCGACCGCCCCGAGGACGTGGCGGCGGCCCGCCGGCAGGACGGCCACGTCAACCGCTGGTGGCTCGACCCCGTGCACGGCCGTGGCTTCCCCGCCGACATGGTGGACACCTACGGCGTCGAACTCCCGCTGAAGGACGCCGACCTGGCGGCCATCGCGGCCCCGCTCGACTGGCTCGGCCTGAACTACTACTTCCCGGCGCACATCGTCGACGACCCGCAGGGACCGGCGCCGTACGCCCGTTCCGTCCGGCGCGAGGGCGTCCCGCGCACCGGCATGGACTGGGAGATCGACGCCTCCGGCATCGAGACGCTGCTGCTCCGGCTCACCGAGGAGTACGGCGCCCGCACGCTGTACGTCACCGAGAACGGCTCCGCCTTCCCGGACGTCGTGCGCCCCGACGGCAGCGTGGCCGACCCCGAGCGCCAGGACTACCTGGAGCGCCACCTCGCGGCCTGCGCCTCCGCCGTCCGCAAGGGCGCCCCGCTGGCCGGCTACTTCGCCTGGTCCCTGCTGGACAACTTCGAGTGGGCCTACGGCTACGACAAGCGGTTCGGGCTGGTCCACGTCGACTACCGCACCCAGGTCCGCACCATCAAGGGCAGCGGCCGGCGGTACGCGGACCTGATCCGCGCCCACCGCGGCCGGACACGCCGGGCCGCCTGAGCCCCGGCCCGGACGGCCGGTGGACACGGCTGGGGAGTCCGTGTCCACCGGCCCACCCTCACTCCATTCATGTCATGCGCACGACAAGTAAGCAGTAGTGCACCTCCACCCCACAAGGAGCGCCGCATGCCGTCCCGCACCCTGCTCGCCGCCCTGGCCGCCACCGCCCTGCTGTGCTCGGGCCCACTGCTGACCGCCCCCGCCGCCGCGGCCCCCGCCGCCGTCGGCTGGGACACCGACCGGGCGGCCGCCGCCTACGCGCTGAACCCGGCCGCCGTCACCGCCTCCGGCAGCGAGAACGCCGGCACCGGCCCCGGCCTGGCCTTCGACAGCCAGGCGGCCACCCGCTGGTCGAGCGATTTCGCCGACGACGCCTGGATCCGCGTCGACCTCGGCTCCGTGCTCCGGGTCGACCGCGTCACCCTCGACTGGGAGGCCGCCTACGGCAAGCGCTACGTCCTGGAGGTCTCGAGGAACGGCACCGACTGGACGCCCTTCTTCACCGAGACCGCCGGCACCGGCGGCTCGGTCACCGCGCACACCCACCCCCAGGAGGTCACCGGCCGCTACGTCCGGCTGCGCGGCCTGGAACGCGCCACGCCCTACGGCTACTCGCTGTGGAGCTTCAGAATCTACGGCGGCGAACCCGCCCCGGCCTCGGCCACCCGCACCAACCTCGCCCTCCACCACCCGGCCTACGCGAACTACTACCAGGACGCGGGCCATTCACCGGCGTTCCTCACCGACGGCGGCCGGCCCGCCGACCTCAGGGGCGACGTCAGCCGCTGGTCCAGCGACTGGAACACGGACCGCTGGGTGTCGGTGGACCTCGGCGCGCCCTCCACCATCGACACGGTGGACCTCTACTGGGAGTCGGCCTACGCCGTCGACTACCTCCTCCAGGTGTCCGACGACAACCGCACCTGGCGCACGGTGCACGAGCCGTCGGCCGCCGAGGTCGCCGCCCGTCGCGCCGACGTCAAGGCGCCGTCCGACGCGGCCGGTGTGCACGACTCGGTCCGGCTGCCCGCCCCCGTGACGGGCCGCTACGTCCGCATGCTCGGCAAGGAGCGCCGCTCCTTCTACAACCCGGCCCCCGCCACCGCCCAGTTCGGCTACTCGCTCTACGAGTTCGAGGTCTGGGGCACGGGCGGCAGCGCCGCGGCCGCGTACCCGGCGCTCCCCGCCGACCCCCCGGGCGGCTACCGCACCACCTTCTTCGACGACTTCACCGGCGCCGCGCTGGACCGCTCCAAGTGGCGGGTGGTGCGCACCGGCACCGAGATGGGCCCGGTCAACGGAGAGTCCCAGGCGTACGTCGACTCGCCGGACAACATCAGCACCCGCGACGGCAGCCTGGTCCTGAAGGCCGGGTACTGCAAGGGCTGCACCCGGGCGGGCGGCGGCACCTACGACTTCACCTCCGGGCGCGTCGACACCCACACCCACCTCGACTTCACCTACGGCAAGGTCAGCGCCCGGATGAGGCTGCCGGTCGGCGACGGGTTCTGGCCCGCCTTCTGGCTGCTCGGCAGCAACGTCGACGACCCCTCGGTGTCCTGGCCGGCGTCCGGCGAGACCGACATCATGGAGAACATCGGCTACCCGGACTGGACCAGCAGCGCCCTGCACGGCCCCGGCTACTCGGCGGACGGCAACATCGGCGCCCGCCAGACCTACCCGAACGGCGGCACGGCCGGCCAGTGGCACACGTACGCGGTCGAATGGACCCCGACGGCGCTGCGCTTCTCCGTGGACGACCGCCTGGTGCAGGAGACGACCCGGAACAAGCTGGAGTCCACCCGGGGCCAGTGGGTCTACGACCACCACCAGTACGTCATCCTGAACCTCGCCCTCGGCGGTGCCTACCCGGCCGGCTGGAACAAGGTCACCAGTCCCTACTGGGGCCTGCCCCAGTCCAGTGTCGACAAGGTCGCGTCCGGGGGAGTGCAGGCCGAGATCGACTGGGTGCGGGTCGAGCAGAAGGGCTGAACCGGTCCTCCGCCCGGGGAGGGCGGAAGGGCCGAACCGGCCTCCGCGCCGGGGAGAGGGGGGGGGGGGGGGGGCCCCCCCCCCCCCCCCCCCTCCTGTGGCGCCGCTTCCCCTTTTCCAGCCATAAAGCCGACAAGAGGGAGGACATCCATGCGGTGGTCCAGAAGAC
>NZ_JBVHXT010000003.1:68226-105757 GCF_055569255.1 Streptomyces sp. NPDC029296 | reverse complement strand
GGGGGTGGGGGGGGGGGGGGGGGGGGGAGAAGGAGGAGGGTTGGGCTTTTTCGTTGGGTGGGGGGGGAGGGGGGGGGGGACTTTTTTGGGGGGGGGGGGGGGGGGGGGGGGCGCCCGGCCCCCGCACCGCTCAGCCCTTCGCGCGGCGCCGCGTCCCTGTCGCCAGCAGCAGCGCCGACAGGACGGCGGCCGCCCAGGCGGTCGCCAGGACGCCGTGCTCCCCGGAGCCGAACATGCCCGCCGCGACCAGCGCGAGGAACACGCCACAGGTCTGCCTGCCGGTGCCGGGCGGCATCGGGGCCGCCGTCCACGGGCGTCTGCGCGGGACCCACAGGCGCAGCAGCTCCGCCGTGGCCGCGAGCGCGGCGAGCCGGGAGCCCACCCGCAGCCACAGCGGCGGCGTCACCTCGCCCAGCTCGCCCACGCCCGCCACGGTGAACAGCGCGAACAGCAGGACGGGCAGCAGCCAGCCGAGGCCCGCGCGCACCCGCGTGCCGGGCGTTCCCACGGTCCCCGGGTCGCGCACCGGCGTGCCTTCCCCGGCCCCGGTGCCGTCCTCGGGGGCGCGGGGGGCCGGGACGGCCGGCAGCGGGCGCAGGGCACGGGACTGGGCGTGGCGCAGGCGGCGGCCCGGGTCGCCGTACCGGTCCTGGTGGGCGGCGAGTTCCGCCTGGAGGGCGAGCAACCGCTCGGCCATCGCGTCGAACTCCGCCCGGCGTTCGGCGGCCCGCAGGCCGGCCTCGCGGGCCGCCCCGGTGAGCCGGGACAGGGCCTCGGTGCGCAGCCGTACGGCGTCCTGGCGGGCCGCGTCCGCCTCCCGGGGCACCTCGGCCGCCTCCGCCCGCAGCCGGGCGCGTTCGGCCTCGATGATCTCGGCGATGCGGTGCCGCTGGTCCGGCGGCAGCTCCTGCGGCGCGCGGGCCTTGGCGCGGGCCACGGCGGCCCGGCGCCATTCCATCAGCGGCCGGCCGCGGTGCTCCCCGATCCCGTTGATGTGCACCTTGCGGCCGTGCGGGCGGTGCAGGTACAGCACCTCGCCGCCCTTCCCGCCCGGGGCCTTGCCCCAGCTGACCCGGGTGAAGTCGGCCGCCGTGCGGATCCCGGCCGCGGCGAGGTCCCGGATCAGCCCCGCGCCGATGCCGTTGACGTCGCTCGTGGTGAGCCGGGTGGCGCGCAGCGAGCTCTCGACCGACTCCCGGCGCAGCACCGCCAGGGCGCGCCGCTCCTGGTGCTCCCGCTTGCCGTCCAGGCCGGCCAGCCGCCGGGCCAGGGAGCGTTCGCGGCGCAGCCGCCGCTCGTGGACGCGTTGCAGGGTCTTCGCGCAGGCGGCCTCGGCGCGCCCGCGCTCCCGGGCCTCGCGGTTCAGCCGCCGCCGGTCGGCCAGTTCGAAGGCGCGGCGCCCGTCCAGCAGGCGGCGCAGGGCGCGCACCGACTCGATCAGCCGGCGGCGCTCGGCGCGTATCTCCGCGGGGGAGGGCGGGACGGGGACGTGCCCGTCCCGCAGGGTGGTGGTGCTCTCGCTCAAGGTCTCTCGCTCAGGGGGCCGGACGCCGCGCTCGCGGCTCGGAGACGTCGCCTCCGCAGAGGCGACCGCCGAGCGGGCGGGAAGGTTGCCCCGTGATCATGACCTGGCGCTTGATGCATATGATGTGCAAGTGCGTATGTATAGCGTGAGGCCCGCGACCGCCGACGACCTCGACAGCGCGAGGTCCGTGATGCTCGACACCGTCTACCGCGACTTCGGCACCGGGTATGTGCCCCGGTGGCACGCCGACATCGTGGATCCGGCCGCCTACTACCTCGCGCCCGCCCGGCACACCCTGCTCGTCGCCGTGGACGCGGACGGGCGGGTCGTCGGCACCGGCGCCCTCGACTCGCGGGGCCCGCAGTCGCCGCCCAATCCGCCCCGGCTGGCCGGGCGGTACCCCTCCGGCGAGACCGCGCAACTGCGCCGCGTGTACGTGCGTCCCGGGCACCGGCGCCGGGGCATCGCGCGCGAACTGGTGGCCCGGCTGCTGGACTTCGCCGCCGCGGACGGCGGCTACCGGTCCGTGTACCTGCACACCGACCCCGCCGTGCCCGGCGCCGAACCCTTCTGGCGCTCGCTCGGCACGGTCGTGCACGACGAGCGCGAGGACGCCGGGGGCGGCGGGCAGAGCGTCGTGCACTTCGAGATCCCCCTGGAGCGCGGCGCGGACGAGCACGAGCGCGCGGGGACTTATTGGAAATGATTTCCATGTAATCTGTCGTCCGAGCCACCCGCACGCCACCCCCCGCCCAGCACGAACCGAGGACCATGCCTGCCCCGCGCCCTTCCCGCCTGCTCGCCGCCCTGCTCGCCACGCCCCTCCTCGCCGGGTGCTTCGCCTCCTCCGGCGAGGCGGACGGCGAGCCCGCCGACGGCTCGCGGCTCCGTGTCGCACTCGCCTTCCCGCCCGCCGAACGGCTCTCCCCGTACGGCGCCGACGCCACGATCCTCAGCCGGCTCGGCGTCACCGAGAGCCTGACCGCGCTCGACGGCAACGGCACCGCTGTCCCCGCCCTCGCCTCCTCCTGGCGCCGGCAGGACGCGCGCACCTGGCAGTTCACCCTGCGCGAGGCCACCTTCCACGACGGCACCGAGGTCACCGCCGAGGCCGTGGCCGCCTCGCTCGGCCGGGCCGCCCACGCCCGGCCCGCCCCGGCCGCCCTGTCCGGCGTGACGCTCACCGCGAAGGCCGTGGACCGGCACCGGATACGCGTCAGCACCGGCCGGCCCGACCCCATCCTGCCGCTCAGGCTGTCCAGCCCGAGCCTCGCCGTCCTCTCCGCGAAGGCATACCGGGACGAGGACCGCGTCGACCCGGCCGGCACCGGTACCGGCCCCTTCACCCTGAAGAAGGTCACCGGCGCCACCTCCGCCACGCTCGACCGGTACGACGGCTACTGGGGCGGACGCGCCCAGGCCGCCGGCGTCGACGTCCGCTTCGTCCCCGACGGCACCGCCCGCACCAACGCCCTGCGCAGCGGCGACACCGACATCGCCGAAGCCGTCCCCGTGGCCCAGGCCGCCACGCTCCGGGCGGACACCCGCCGGGAGACCGCCACCACCCGCACCACCAGCCTGCTGCTCAACCACCGCACCGGCCCGTTCGAGGACGCGCGGCTGCGCGCCGCCGCCCGCGCCGCCGTCGACACCTCCGCCCTCGCCAAGGGCGTCTACGAAGGCCACGCCGACCGCGGCACCGGTATCTACGGCCCCGCCGTCAGCTGGGCCGAGGGACGCCACCCGGCCCCGGTCGGCAGGGCCGCGCCGCGGCGGCCCGACGGCACCCGGATCACCCTCGCCACCTACGACAACCGGCCCGAACTCCCCGAGACCGCCCAGGTGCTGGGGCAGCAGCTGGAGAAGGCCGGCTTCCGCGTCGAGCTCGTCGTCCGCGAGTACGCGCGGCTGGAGAGCGACGCCCTCGCCGGGAAGTTCGACGCCTTCGTCCTCGCCCGCAACAGCCTCGTCGACACCGGCGACCCGGTCGCCATCCTCGCCGGCGACTACACCTGCGACGGCGGCTACAACCTGGCCCTGCTGTGCGACAAGGACGTCGACCGGGCCGTGGCCGAGGCCGAGCGCACCGCCGACACCGTCGAACGGCAGGACGCGGCGCTGCGCGCCGAGGCCCGCATCCTCGGCACCGACTCCGTCGTCCCGCTGGTCCACCAGCGCGTCATCACCGGCGTCGGCCGCTCCGTCAAGGGCGTGCTGCTCGACCCCTACGAGCGCACCCTCATCGGCACCGGCACCCGGCGCTGACCCGTGCGGACCGTGCTGTGGCGGGCCGTCCTCGCCTCCGCCCTGGTGTGCGGGATCGGCCTGCTGCCCTGGCTCAGTCACACCGACCCGGCGCTCACCGTCCTCAAGGCACGCGCCCAGGACCGCGACCCGGACCCCGCCGTGCTCGCCGCCATCCGCGACCAACTCGGCCTGGACGCCGGCCCGCTGACGCTGCTCGGACGCTGGCTCGGCGGACTGCCGCGCGGGGACGCGGGCCGGTCCTGGATCTCCGGGGCCGAGGCCGGACCGGTCGTCGTACAGGCGCTCGGGGCCTCCCTGCTGCTGATGGCGGTCGCCCTCCTGGTGGCCGCCTGCACGGCCGCCGCCGTCTGCGCCCGCACCCTGTACCGGGGCGGCCGGACCCGGCCCGGCGGCACCGGCTCCGCGATGCTCGCCACCCTGCCGGAGTTCCTCACCGCCTCCGTCCTCGCCACCGTCGTCGGCGTCCAGCTGGGCTGGCTGCCCGCCCTCGGCTGGTACGGGCCCCGGTACACCGTGCTGCCCGCGCTCGCCCTCGGCCTGCCCGCCGGGGCCGTCCTCGGCCGGCTCCTCGACGACCAGCTGCCCGGCGCCTTCGCCGAACCCTGGGCGCGCGCCGCCGCCGCGCGCGGACTGCCCCGGGCGCGCGTCGCCCGCCAGGCGGTACGGCGCTGCCTGCCCGGACTGCTCCCGAACACCGCCCTGTTCGTCGTCGGCATGACCGGCGGCGCCGTTGCCGTGGAACAGCTCTACGACATCCCCGGCCTCGGCCGCACCACCCTCGAGGCCGCCCTCGCCCAGGACCTGCCCGTCCTCCAGGCCGGCACCCTCGTCCTGCTGCTGCTCGCCGCGCTCGCCACCGGCGCGGCCCGGCTCGCCGTCCGGCTGCTCACCGGCCCCGCCCTGCGCGACGGCGCCCTGCCCGCCCCGCCCCGGCTCGCCCCGGCCGTCCGCCGCACCCCGCCGCTGCTGCTCGGCGGGGTTCTGCTCGCGGTCCTCGCCGCCGGCCTGCCCCGCGACCCGCTCGCCCTGGACACCGCCGCCCGCCTCCAACAACCCTCCCCGGCCCACCCGTTCGGCACCGACGCGCTCGGCCGCGACCTGCTCGCCCGGGTCGCCCACGGTGCCCTGGACACCCTGCTCCTCGCGCTCGCGATCAGCGCCGGCACGCTGCTCGCCGGGCTGCTGCTCGGCCTGCTGCCCCGGCTGTCCGGACCGCTCGCCGACACCGCCAACGCCCTACCGCCCGTGCTCGCCGCGCTGCTGGTCACCGCCGTCACCGGCGGCGGTCCGGCCACCCCCGCGCTCGCCGTCGCCGCCGTCGCCTGGGCGCCCCTGGCCACCCACACCTCCGCCCTGCTGCGCCAGGAACGTGCCGCCCCGCACCTCACCGCCACCCGGGCCCTCGGCGCCGGCCGCCGCTACCTGCTGCGCCACGAACTCCTGCCCGCCGTCGTCCCGTCCGTCACCCGGCACGCCCTGCTGCGGCTGCCCGGCACCGCGCTCGCCCTCGCCGCGCTCGGCTTCCTCGGCCTCGGCGCCCAGCCGCCGTCCCCCGAGTGGGGCCGGCTGCTCGCCGAGAACCAGCCCTACGCCGAGCGCGCCCCCTGGGCCGTCCTCGCGCCCGCCGCCGTCCTCGCCGTCCTCGGCGCGCTGGCGGTGACCTCTGCGGGCGCCCTGCGCCGCCGCCCGGCCCGACCGCCCGCCACCGCGAGGGAGACGACCGCCCGATGAGCGCCCCGCGCACCGACCGGGCCCCGCTGTCGCCGCTGCTGCGGCTGCTGATTCTCACCCAACTCGCCTTCAACACAGGCTTCTTCGCCGTCCTGCCGTTCCTCGCCGAACACCTCGGCACGACGATCGGCATGGCCGGCTGGCTGGTCGGGGTCGTCCTCGGCCTGCGCACCTTCAGCCAGCAGGGACTGTTCGTGGTGGGCGGCGCCCTCGCCGACCGGTACGGCGTGCGGCCCGTCGTCCTCACCGGCTGCGCGCTGCGCATCGCCGGGTTCGCCTGGCTCGGATACGCGGAACGCACCTGGTCGGTGATCGGCTCCGTCCTGCTGATCGGCTGCGCCGCCGCGCTGTTCTCCCCGGCGGTGGAGTCGGAGGTCGCCCGGCAGGCCGTCCTGCGGGAGCAGGCCGGCGGCGGGCCGCGCGCCCGGGTGCTGGCCCTGTTCACCGTCGCCGGGCAGGCGGGCGCCTTCACCGGCCCGCTGCTGGGCGCCCTGCTGCTGGCGGCCGACTTCCGCACGGTCTGCCTGGCCGGCGCGGCCGTCTTCACCGCCGTCCTCGCCGGACACGCGGTCCTGCTGCCCCGGCACCTCCCCGGCCGCGAACCCGTCGCCGTGCGCGGCGGACTCGGGCCGCTGCTGCGCAACCGCCGCTTCCTCGCCCTGTGCTGCGGCTACGGCGCCCAACTCCTCGCCTACAACCAGCTCTACCTCGCCCTGCCCGCCGAAGTGCGGCGCACCTCCGGCTCCCAGGCACCGGTCGCCTGGCTGTTCGCGCTGTCCTCCCTGCTGGTGGTGGCCGCCCAACTGCCCGTCACCCGCTGGGCGGGCCGCCGGCTCACCCCGCGCCGCTCGCTGGCCGCCGGACTGCTGCTGACCGGCGCCGGATTCGCGGCCGTCGCCGCGGCCCGCCCCGCCGGCCTCACCGGCCCGGCCGGACTGGCCCCGCTCGCCGCCCTGGTCGTGCTGCTCACCCTCGGCCAGATGCTGGTCGCCCCGGTCGCCCGCGCCTGGCTGCCCGACCTCGCCACACCCGGCCGCATCGGCCTGTACACCGGCGCCCTGTCCTCCGTCTCCGGCCTGCTGGTCCTGCTCGGCAGCACCGCCTCCGGCGCGCTCCTCGACCTCGGGCTGCCCCCGGCGCTGCCCTGGGCGGCCCTGGCGGCGGTGCCCCTGGCGGCGGTGCTGGTCCTGCCCGGGGAGCGCACCGCCCGCCGTACGGTGCCCGAACCGGGCTGAGCGCCGCTCAGCGCGCCGCCGGCTCCGGCAGCCGCGCCCGCCCTCGCGCTGGGCCTGCCGGTCGGCGCCCGCGACTACGGCGTGGCCGCCGGCACCTTGCGCGACCTCGGGGTGCGCTCGGTGCGGCTGCTGTCCAGCGACCCGCGCAAACGGGAGGCGCTCGTCCGGCACGGCGTCCGGGCCGCCGAGCAGGTGCCGTTGCTGATCGAGCCGAGAGCAGCGTCACCTGCCTGCGTACCAAACGGGAGCGGATGGACCACCACCTGCCCCATCCGGACACCGTCGTCCACGGGTCCTGACGAGGCCCCGGCCGTCGGCGAGGTGATCCGCGGCCTGTACCCCGGGCGCGCACCCTTCCTGGACGTCGGCCCCCTGGGCGCCGGCCGGTTCGCGGCCGGCGCCCCGCGTCCGGAGGCCAACCGGGTATGACGCCCGGTGCGCTCAGTCCTGCACCGCCGCGTGCACCAGCCGCCGCAGCTCGGGGAACACCTTCAGCTCCTTGGGGCGCACCTGGGTCAGGAACTGCACGGTCAGGTCGTGGGCGGGGTCGACCCAGAACGCGGTGGTGGCCACGCCGGTCCAGCCGTAGGTGCCGAGGTGGGACGGGGCCAGGGTGCGGGCGGGGTCGGTGACGACGGAGACGTTGAAGCCGAAGCCGAGTCCGTCCATGCCCGGCTCCCGGTGGACCGGGGCGCCGAACGAGCGGAGGGTGGCCCCGCCGGGCAGCTGGTTGCGGGTCATCATCGCGAGCGTGTCCGGGCGCAGCAGCCGTACGCCGTCCAGCTCGCCGCCCCGGCGCAGCATCTCCATGAACCGGTGGTAGTCGTGGGCGGAGGAGACCAGGCCGCCGCTGCCGGACAGGAAGAGCGGCCGGCCGCGCACCGGCGGCCCCGGCACCGGCTCGATCCCGCCCTCGTCCGTCTCGCCGTACAACTCGGCCAGCCGCCCGGCCTGTCCGGGACGGACGTGGAAGCCGGTGTCGGTCATGCCGAGCGGGCCCAGGACACGTGCGGCGAAGAACGCGTCCAGCGGCTGCCCGGACACCACCTCGATCACCCGGCCCAGCACGTTGGAGGCGACCGAGTAGTTCCACTGGGTGCCCGGATCGGCCTGCAACGGCAGCCGCGCGTACAGCCCGACGGTCTCGGCGAGGTCCTTGCCCGGCGGCACCGAGTACTCCAGGCCCGCCGCGCGGTAGAGCGCGTCCACCGGGTGGCGGTGGTAGAAGCCGAAGGTCAGGCCCGCGGTGTGGGTGAGCAGGTGCCGGATCAGGACGGGTCCGGCGGCCGGGCGGGTGCGCACGTCGTCGCCCGAACCGCCGGTGTACACGCGGGGCCCGGCGAAGGCGGGCAGATGGCGGTCGAGGGGATCGTCCAGCGACAGCAGGCCGTCCTGGACCAGCAGCAGCACCGCCACCGCGGTCACCGGCTTGGTCATCGAGTAGATCCGCCACAGCGTGTCCGGCTCGACCGGGAGCCCGGCCGCCACGTCGCGCAGCCCGTAGGTGGTCAGATGGGCGACCCGGCCGCCGCGGGCCACCGCCACCAGGAAGCCGGGCAGGCGCCCCTCGTCCACGTACCGGGCGAAGTGCCCGTCCAGCCGGCCGAGGGCTCCCGGGTCCAGTCCCGCCTCCGCCGGGTCGGCGTCCTGCCGCAGCCGTCCCATCGCTCACCTCCGGTCGCGTGCGTCCCTCCCTCATCGTCGCCCAGGACCACCGGCCGGGACAGACCCCCGCGGGGCGGGGGCGCGCGACGCGGCACCGTCCGGTGCCGGCAGCAGGCGGGCCACCGGCAGGGCGAGCGCCGCCACCGCCGCCAGGACGAGCAGCGCGGCCCCGGTGCCCGCGCCGAGCAGCGCGGTCGCCGCCGCCACCCCCACGGCGGGGCCCACGTTCAGCGCGGTCTGCTGCAAGCCGCCCGCCACCCCGGCCGTCCGCACCTCCGCGCCGCGCACGATCACCTGCGTGGCCGCCACCATCACCGTGCCGAACCCGGCCCCGAGCAGCGCGAAGGCGAGGGTGAGCCCGGCCGGGGCGGTGGTCCGCGACAGCAGCAGGATCCCGAGCGCGAGGGCCGCCGCGGCCCCCGCCGTCACGCTCCGGGCACCGCGGCGGCGCAGCAGTGCGGGGCACAGCGCCGCCGACAGCACCATCAGCACCGCGAGCGGCAGGCCGCGCAGCGCGCTGTGGAACGCGTCCAGGCCGAGCCGGCGCTGCAGGACGTAGGTGGCGATGAACAGGGTGCCGAACAGGGAGGCGGAGACCGCGACGAGGATGCCGAGCGCCGCCCCGGCCGCCCGCGCGCCGATCACCTCCGGTGGCAGCAGCGGGCTCACCGCGCGCCGCTCGTGCCGGGCCAGGACGACGGCCGTCAGCGCGGCCGCCGCGAGGGACGCACCGGACACCGGCCGGGCCGTCACCGCGTACACCAGGCAGGCCAGCGTCACCGCGAGCAGGGCGGCCCCGGGCAGGTCCAGCGGGGTCCGGGCGGGCGCCGCGGGCCGGTCCCGGCGCGCCAGGGCGGGCAGCCCGAAGACGAGCGCGGGCACCACGTTGACCAGGAACACCGCCCGCCAGCCCGGCCCGGCCACCAGCGCCCCGCCCACCAGCGGCCCCGCTGCCGCCGCCAGACCGATCGCCGCCGTGCGCACCGCCAGCGGCGACGCCAGCCGGTCCGGGGGATACGCGGCCCGCAGCACGCCCAGCGTGGCCGGCTGCGCGAGCGCCCCGCTCACCCCCTGCGCCGCCCGCAGCGCGATCACCCAGCCCACCCCCGGGGCCACGGCGATGCCCGCCGAGGCGGCGCCGAACCCGAGCATGCCCAGCCCGAACACCCGCCACTGCCCGTACCGGTCGCCGAGCCGCCCGGCGAACACCAGCAGGCTCGCCACCGCGACGAGATAGGCGGTGCTGGTCCACTGCACCTCGGTGAACGACGCGTCCAGGTCCCGTTGCAGGCTGGGCTGCGCGACCGTGAGGGCCGTACCGTCCAGCGCGACGACCACCGCGCCGCCGACGCTGCTCGCCAGCGTCCAGGGCCGGTTCACCGGGCGCCCCCGGGCCCCAGGTGCGCGGCCAGTACGGTCTCCAGCAGCGGCCCCAGGTCCTCGTCGCCCGTGGCCAGTTGAAGGCTCCGCCGGCGCCACAGCTGGGCCACGCCGTGCAGTGCGGCCCACAGGGCGCCCGCCGCGCGCGGTGCGTCGGCGCCCGGGTCGGCCGCGGCGATCAGGCCGGCGAGCAGCGAGAACAGCGGCAGGCTCGACTCCCGCAGCCCCAGCCGGCCGCTCTCCAGCAGATCGTGCCGGAACATCAGGTCGTACATGCCGGGCCGCTCCAGCGCGAACTCCAGGTACGCCCGGGCCAGTGCGGCCGCCCGGGCGCGGGGCCCGCCGGTCTCCCGGTCCAGCGCGGCGTGCGCCCGCTCGGCCAGGTCGGCGAAGCCCCGCCGGGCGATGGCGGACAGCAGGTCCAGACGGGTGGGGAAGTGGCGGCGCGGCGCCCCGTGCGAGACGCCGGTGCGCCGGGCGATCTCCCGCAGCGTCAGCGCCTGGGGGCCCTCTGAGGCCAGCAGTTCCACGCCGGCGTCCACGAGACGGTCGCGCAGGCTGGTGTCGGACTCGGTCATGGGGTGTGTCTACCAGCCGCGCGTAGACAGTGTCTACTGCCGCTGGGCGGCGGGGAATGCGCGGGGCGCCCGGGCGGGTTGACCGGGGTATGACTCAGGACCCCACCCAAGAGGCGCTGCTCGGCCTGCTCTCCGAAGGCCACGGCGGCGTACTGGTCACCCTCCGGCGCGACGGCCGCCCCCAGCTGTCCAACGTCAGCCACGCCTACTACCCCGAGGAGCGGATCATCCGGATCTCGGTCACCGACGACCGCGCCAAGACCCGCAACCTGCGCCGCGACCCGCGCGCCTCGTACCACGTCACCAGCGCCGACCGCTGGGCGTACGCCGTTGCCGAGGGCACCGCCGAGCTGACCCCCGTCGCCGCCGACCCGGGCGACGACACCGTGGCGGAACTGGAACGGCTCTACCGGGACGTCCTCGGCGAACACCCCGACTGGGACGACTTCCGGGCCGCCATGGTCCGCGACCGCCGCCTGGTGCTGCGGCTGCACGTCGAACGGGCGTACGGCATCCCTCGCAAGGGCTGACCCGCGCCGCGGGGCCGGGCCGCCCGGCTACGGCGCCTCGGCGGTCCGCGCCTCGATCGCCCGCAGCACGGCCACCATGTCCTCGCCGCCGTGACCGTGCGCCACCGTCTCCCGGAACAGCTCGTGACACACGTCCAGGAGCGGGGAGGCGAGGCCCGCCTTCCGGGCCGCCTCGGCGATCAGCCGGTTGTTCTTCAGCACGTCCAGCGCCGCCGCCTGCACCGCGAAGTCCCGCTCGCGCAGCTTGGGCGCCTTCATCCGGGATACCGCGCTGGCCATCGGGCCCGCGTCCAGGACGTCCAGGAACAGCCGGCGGTCCAGCCCCTGCCGCTCGGCGAAGTGGAACGCCTCGGCCAGCCCGGTCACCTGGGTGATCAGGAAGAGGTTCACCGACAGCTTCATCAGCAGCGCGCCCGGCACCGCACCGCACGCGAACGTCTCCCGGCACATCGGCGCGAGCAGCGGCCGTACGGCGGCCACGGCGCCCTCCTCGCCGGCGAGCATCGCGACCAGCCGCCCCTGCTCCGCCGGTTCCCGGGACCCGGAGACCGGCGCCTCGACGTACCGGCCGCCGGCCGCGCGGACGTCCGTCTCCAGGGCGCCGGAGTACTCGGGGGAGGTCGTGCCCATGTGCACGACGGTCCGGCCCGCGACGCGATCCGCCAGCTCCGGCGTGCCCCGGCCGAGGACCGCGTCCACCGCGGCCTCGTCGGCGAGCATCAGCAGCACCGTCCTGGTCCGCGCGAACACCTCGGCGGCGTGCGCCGCGACCTGGGCGCCGGCCGCGCGCAGCGGCTCCGCCCGGCCCGGGGTCCGGTTCCAGACCACCAGCGGGGTGCCGGCGTGCGCCAGGCGCAGGGCCATGGGCCCGCCCATCACTCCGAGACCGATGAATCCGACATCCATGGCCGGCCGCCCTCCGCGTCGCGCGCCGCTTATGACAGTGGTCATAGTAGCGCGCGTTATGACGCCGGTCATAGGGTGAGGGGGCGAGGAAACGGAGGCGACGCATGACCGAGGCACGGCCCGGACCGCGCGAGCGGATGGTCTTCAGCGCGGCCCAGCTCATCCGGCGGCACGGGGTCGCCGCGACCGGCATGCGCGAGGTCGCCGCGCACGCGGACGCGCCGCGCGGCTCCCTCCAGCACTACTTCCCCGGCGGCAAGGAACAGCTGGTCAACGAGGCGGTCCAGTGGGCCGGGCGGTACGCGGGCAGGCGGATCGCCCGGTTCCTGGCGGGACTGGAGGCGCCGACGCCGAGCGCCCTGTTCGCGGCGATGGCCGCGCAGTGGACCGACGAGTACGCGGCGGAGGGCTTCGCGGCGGGCTGCCCGGTCGCCGCCGCCACCGTCGACTGCGCCACCTCGGCCGCCGCGACCCGCGAGGCGGCCGCCGCCGCGTTCACGGCCTGGCGTGCGCCGCTCGCCGCGGCCCTCACCGACCTCGGCGTGCCCGCCGCCCGGGCCGAGTCGCTGGCCACCCTCATGATCAGCACCCTGGAGGGCGCGATCCTGCTGGCCCGGGCCGCCCAGGACACCGCCCCCCTCACCACCGCCGTCCGGGAACTCGGCCCCCTGCTCGACGCCGCCGCCCGTCCCTGAGCGGGCCCGCCGGCCGGTGTCCCGTCGTGTGTCCCCGGCCGGGGCGACCGCCCGGCGTGGTGCCGGGGGTGCTCCGGGCCCGCCGCCCGGCGTGCCGTCCCGTGCCCCGTCGGCTCAGGGGTTGTTCGCCGGGCCGGCGCCGGCGGTTTGTTCCTTGACCCATATCTCCAGGATGTCCACGAAGTCGGCCGCCCGGTGTCGCCAGTTCAGCTCCGTCACGGCGGCCTCCCGGCCCCGGCGGGCGGTGCCCAGGCGCAGCTCGGGATCCCCGGCCAGCCGCCGTATCGCCTGCGCCGCCGCCCGCGGGTCCCGGTACGGCACCACCAGCCCGCACCCGTGCCGCTCGACCAGGCCGGCGGCCAGCGGCGTCGGCGTGGTGACCACGGGCACGCCGTGGGCCATGTACTCCACGACCTTGGTGGGCCGGGAGTGCCGGTAGTTGGGCTGGTCGTGCAGCAGCGACAGCCCGGCCAGGGCGCCGGACAGCCGGGCCAGCGCACGGTCGTTGGGCAGGAAGCCGTACCAGCGCAGCACCCCCTCCCGGTCGGCCGCCGCGAGCGCGTCGCGCACGTCGGGATCCGCCGTGCCGATCGCCTCGACCCGCACGGCAGGGGCCAGCAGCCGCGCCAGGGCGATCAGATCGAGGGCGCCCCGCGCCCGGGACAGCTGGCCCAGGTAGACCACCCGGTCGCCGCCGGGCGGCGGCAGCGGCCCGGGCGGGGGAGCGGCGAGGTTGGGGACGACGGGGTGCCGGTGCCGGAACCGGTCCTGGTAGGCGTCCTCGGCGAGCAGCAGCCGCAGCCGGCGCTCGGCCAGCCGCTCGGCCGCCCGCACCGCCGCGCGCAGCGGCGGCCGGAGCGGCCGGGGCACCCAGCCCTTCATCGCCAGGGCCGCCGCCGTGTCCTCGTGCACGTCCCACACGACGACCGGCGCCGCCCCGGCCCGGCGCAGCCGGCGCAGGGTGCCGGGCAGGGCGAGCAGCAGCTCGGGATCGTGCAGCAGTATCACGTCCGCCGCCGGGCCGCGCTCGGCCAGCAGCACCCGGGCCGCGCGCAGCGCCGCGCCCCGGTCCCGGCCGAGCGCCCGGGGCAGGTCCACGCCCTCGACGTACGGCCGGGGGACGGCGTCCCGGGCCGCGAACGGCGCGGCGTGCACCACCTGGTGGCCGCGCTCGCGCAACGCGGCGATCTGGCGGTGCAGTATGCGCGCGTCCTCGGGGTGGTGGACGACGGTGACGACGAGTATCCGCATGGCAGTGCCTTCCAACTCCCCGAGAACGCACGGAGGTCCGCGAGGGTCCTACAGGACCTCGACGCCGGGCCGGTGGATCCGCCCGCGGGTGTCGAACAGCAGCCGCGCGGTGTCCGCGAGGGCCGTCAGGTCGTAGGCGGAGTGGTCCTGGAGCAGGATCGTCAGGTCGTACTCGGCGAGCGCGGCCGTCAGGTCCCGGACGCGGGGCACGTCGACCCCGTCCACCGACCACCGCGGTACCCGCGGGTCGTGGAAGGCGACGGCGGCCTCCCGCTCCCGCAGCAGCCGGGCCACCGGCTCCGCCGGGGTCTCGCGCAGGTCGGCGACGTCCGGCTTGTACGTGACGCCGAGCAGCAGCACCCGGGAGCCGCGCAGCGGGCGGCCGGCGGAGTTCAGCAGGTCCTGGGCGCGGCGCACCACGTACTCCGGCATCCGCCGGTTGATCTCCTGGGCCAGCCCGACGAACCGGAAGTCGTAGCCGAGCGACGAACGCACCTTGTACGACAAGTAGTTGGGGTCGATCGGGATGCAGTGCCCGCCCACCCCGGGGCTCGGCCGGAAGGCCTGGAAGCCGAAGGGCTTGGTGCCCGCGCAGCGGATCGCGTCCCACACGTCCACCTGCAACTCGCGGCTGATGATGGCCAGTTCGTTGACCAGCGCGATGTTCACGTGCCGGTAGGTGTTCTCCAGCAGCTTGGCCATCTCGGCCTCGCGGGTGCCCTTCGCCTGGACCACCATGTTCACGAACTTGGCGTAGAAGGCGACCGCGCGCACCGCGCAGGACGGGGTGCAGCCGCCGACCACCTTCGGGGTGTCGCGCAGCCCGTGCTGGGTGTTGCCGGGGTCGATCCGCTCGGGCGAGAAGGCGAGCGCGAAGTCCTCGCCGGCCCGCAGCCCGGACTCCTCCAGCAGCGGCCGCAGGACCTCCTCGGTGGTGCCCGGATACGTGGTCGACTCCAGCACCACCAGCTGCCCGGGCCGCAGCCGGCCGGCCACCGCGCGGGTGGCCGAGACGACCGCGCCCAGATCGGGGCCGCCGTCCTCGCCGAGCGGGGTCGGCACACAGATGACGACGGTCTGCGCACGCGCCAGGCAGGCGTCGTCGGCGGTCGCGGTGAAACCGGCCTCCCGCATCCGGCGCACCTCGTCGTCGGTGACGTCGCCGACGTGCGAACGGCCGGAGTCGAGTCCCGCGACGACCCGTGGGTCGCGGTCCAGGCCCACGACGCGCAGGCCGACCGAGGCCGCCTCGCGGGCCAGTGGCAGTCCGACGTAACCGAGTCCGATCACGGCGAGTTCGATGTCGTAGGCCGGTTCCGGCCCTTCCGGTCCCGGTCCTTCCTTGTCCCCGAGCGGTTGTGTCCGTTCGACCTGCATAGGGATTCACCCGGCCTTCACGGCTGCGCTGGTGGGGTTCGCGGGGCGTCAGACGCATCCCAGCGAGCGATACGCCTCGCGGGTCGTCGCGGCGACCCGGTCCCAGGTGCGTTCCCGCGCGACCGTCGCGCGGGCGGCGGCTCCCCATTCGACCCGCCGCTTATGACTGTAAAGCACCCTTTCGAGTTCATCTGCCCAAGCTTGTGGCGATTCAGCGGGAATCAGCCGTCCGTTCACCTCCTGTTCGACCAGTTCCCGCAGCGCGGGGAGATCGCTGGCGAGCACCGGCAGCCCGCTCGCCATCGCCTCGACCGGCTTGAGCGGGGTCACCAGCCGGCACACCCGGGCAGCCGTGCGCGGCACCGCGAACACGTCCAACGCCGCGTAGAAATCGCGGACTTGTGCGTGCGGCACCCGGCCGGTGAACACGGCGGTGCCGTCACCGGCCAGACCCAGCCGGGCGGCCAGGCGCTCCAGCCGGGCCCGCTCCGGACCGTCCCCGACGATCAGCAGCCGCAACGGCACCCCGCGCCGCCGCAGCCGTACACCCGCATGGAGCAATGTGCCGATCCCCTCGTGCGGGGTGAGGCTGCCGACCGTGCCCACCACGTACGCGTCCGGGGCGATCCCGAGCCGGGCGCGCACCGCGGCCCCGTCCGGCGGCGGCCCCAGGAACGCCCCGTCCACGGCGTTCGGCACGAGCAGCACCCGCTCCTCGGGCACCCCGCGCGCCACGATCTCGGCCTTCATCGCGGCGCCCAGGGTCAGCACCAGATCGGCCCGGCGCATGCACTCCGTCTCCAGCTCCCGACGCCCGCGGTAGACCGGGTCCGCGGGGCCGCGCGCCGGGTCCTGGCTCAGCCAGGTCTCCTCCAGGAAGCCCCGCACCTCGTAGACCACCGGCAGCCCATAGGCCTCCCGCAGGGCCAGCGCCACCCGGCCGTTGCCGTGGTCGGTGGCCGCGTGCAGCACGGCGGGCCGCAGCCGCTCCACCAGCCGCCCCGCCAGCTCGGCGTTGCGGGCCAGCGCCGGACCCTGCCCGTACGGCAGCCAGAACGGCAGCAGCCGGTGCTGCGGCACCCCGCCCACCAGCTGCACCGGGCCGGCGTCCAGCACCCCCCGCGCCACCGGGAACCCGATCCGGGTCACCACGTGCGGATCGAGCCCGGCGGCCCGCTGCGCCTCGGCGAGCTTCTGCGTGCGCACGGTGTAGCCGGCATGGGCGAACGGCAGCGAGTTGGTCACCAGGTGCAGCACCCGCCCGGGCACCGGCCGCACCGGCCGTCCGGCGGGCGCGCTCACCCGAACGGCGGACGGGACCGCTCCCGGGCCCACCGCCCGCGCCCGGGCGCCGAGCCACCGCCGCACCGGCTCCACCCGGCGCCGCAGCCGCCGGGGCAGCAGCCGCGCGGCCAGCAGCGCGGCCCGGGCGGGGTCCTGGCGCAACTCGCCCCAGGCCACGGATGCGGCCAGACTGACAGCGCGGGGGAGACGACGGGACATGCCGCCACGGTAGGCCGACCCGGCACGCGGCGCCTCGGCGCGACCACGCGCCGGCGCCGGCCGGGGCAGGACGCTCCCCTTCTTCTCCCCGTGCGCTGCCCCTTGTTCGACCGCCCGTGGAAGGCGAGGACATGAACGGCGTCATGAACGGCCCAGTACTCCATGTGGTCGGCACCCGGCCCAACTTCGTCAAGGCGGCACCGGTCGTCGCCGCGCTCCGCTCGGCCGGCTGCGACCAGACCCTGGTGCACACCGGACAGCACTACGACGCCCGGATGTCGGACGTGTTCTTCCGCCAGCTGGGGCTGCCCCGGCCGGACACCGACCTCGGGGTGGGCTCCGGCAGCCACGCCGGGCAGACCGCCGACCTGCTGGTGGCCCTGGAGGCCGAGCTGACCGCCCGCGCCCCGGCCCTCGTCGTGGTCTACGGAGACGTCAACTCCACGCTCGCCGCCGCCCTGGCCGCCGCCAAGCTGGGCGTCCCCGTCGCCCATGTCGAGGCCGGGCTGCGCAGCTTCGACATGGCGATGCCGGAGGAGGTCAACCGGCGCCTGGTCGACCAGCTCGCCGGGCTGCTGTTCGCCACCAGCCCGGAAGCCGTCGGCCACCTCGCCCGCGAGGGCGCCGACCCCGCCCGGGTGCACTTCGTCGGCAACCCGATGATCGACACCCTGCTCACCCATCTGGACCTGTTCGACCCGGCCGCCGCCCGCGCCGCGCACGGGCTGCCCGAGCGCTACGGCGTCGTCACCCTGCACCGCCCCGCCAACGTCGACGACCCCGGGGCCGCCCGCGCCGCCGCCGGGGCGCTCACCGAGGCCGCCCGCCACCTCGACCTGGCCGTCCCGCTGCACCCGCGCGGCCGGGACGCGCTGCGCGCGGCCGGACTGGACGGCGCGCCCGGGGTGCACCTCCTCGACCCCCTCGGCTACCTCGAGTTCATGAGCCTGGTGCGCGGGGCCGCCGCCGTGATCACCGACTCCGGCGGGGTGCAGGAGGAGACCACCGTGCTCGGCGTGCCCTGTCTGACCCTGCGCACCACCACCGAACGCCCCGTCACCGTCACCCACGGCACCAACCGCCTCGTCGGCCCCGGCGAGCTGGTCCCCGCCCTGTGCAAGGCACTCGACGGCGCCCCGGCGGCGCCCGCGGAGGGACCGCCGCTGTGGGACGGCAAGGCCGGCCCCCGGATAGCCCGCCTGATCACCCAGTGGCTGGAGCACCATGACTGACGCCGCCCTCGACCACCCCGGCCCGCCCGGCGGCTCTCCCTGCGGCCTCGACCGGGCCGGCAGCGAACTGTTCCACGCCCTGCGGCTCGGCACCCTGCTCACCCTCATCGGCGACCTGAGCGAACCGGCCGCCCCGCTGTTCGTGCTCGACGCGGGCTGCGGCGACGGGCACGTCGCCCGCACCCTCGCCCGCTGCGGCCACCGGGTGGACGCCATCGACGCCGACGAGGAGGCGGTCGAGCGGGCCCGCGCCGCCGGCGGCGGTCCCCGCTGCGCCCTGTCCCGCCTCGACCAGTGGCGCAGCCCCTGGCCGTACGACGTCGTGCTCTGCCTCGACGTCCTCTTCCACCTCCGGGACGACACCGAGTGGGCGGCCGCCCTGCGCAACCTGGCCTCCCTGGTCCGCCTCACCGGCCGGCTCCTCGTCACCGACGCGGACACGCCCGTCCCCCGGGCCCGCGGCGGCCGTGTCCTGCACCGGCCCGCGGCCGACTACCGCGCCGCCCTCGCCCCCCTCGGACTCCACCACACCGAGTTCCGGCCGTACGGCTTCCGGGAGACCGAGGTCGGCTTCCACGTCTTCACGAGGATCCGCTGATGCGTCTGACCGATCTGCTCCACCCGCACCTGGACGGCGTCACCACGGTCGTCGACGCCACCGGCCGCGGCCTGCGCCTCGCGCCCTACCTCCACCTCCCCGACGGCGTGGCCCACCACCACGACGACGGCCGCCGCGCCCTCGGCGCGGGCGACCTGGTGCTGCTGTCGTACGGCCCCGATCCCGCCGTGCACGGCACCGAGGACGCCCTGCTCGCCGTACTGCGCCGCCTGCGGCCCGGCGCCCGCGGTCTGCTGCTGTCCGGCCACCCCGGGCCCGAACCGCCCTGGCACCGGCTGCTGGACGGCCTGGTGACCCAGCGCTGCCAGGTGCTGCGCGCCGCCCCGCTCGACTACGTCCACCTGCGCGCCGGCGTGGTGTTCACCCGCCTCGCCGCCGACGAACTCCAGCCCCCGCACGACTGGTTCGGCCGCCCGGTGGTCACGGACGGCTTCGCCACCACCTTGCGGATGGCCGGCGAGTACGTCCTGGCCGACCTCGCCGCCCGCACCCTGCGCGCCCGCCACCAGGACCTGGAACGCCGGGCCGAGGAGGCGGAACGGGCCCGGGACGCCGTCCGCGAGGACGGCCTCGCCGACCGGCTGGCCGCCGCCGTGCGGGAGAAGGAGCAACTGGCCTCCACCCTGCGCCGGACCCGCGACCGGGTCCAGGTGCTCCAGGCCCGGGTGGCCATGCTGGAGGGCTCCACCTCCCTGAGGGTGGGCCGGGCCCTGGTGTCGGCGGCCCGCTCGCCCCGGCGCGAGATGCCCGCGCTGCCCCGCGAGCTGTACGGACTGTGGCGCACGCGCTCCGCGCGCGGGCCCGCGCCCGCGACCCGGACGGCCACCGGCCGGTCCGCTCCCGTGGGCGCCGACGACCGCCTCCACCTCGCCCACCGGGCGTTCGCCGCCACACCCCGCGACCGCCTGGTGATCACGGGGGTGCTCACCGACGACACCGCCGAGGACTTCGCGGCGGACGCCGTGGTCAACCGGCCGCTCCCGCACGACGGCCCCCCGCTCGTACGGCGCACCGACCCCGACGCGGTCGTGGTCCAGCTGAGCGCCTGCACCGGATGCGGCCCCTGGGCGCTCACCGGCACCGGCATGGCTCCCGACCTCGACCGCAGGCTCGCCGAACTCCTCACCGAGGCACGGGCGCTGGGCCGGCGGGCCGTGCTGTGGCGGGACGCCCCGGCGTCCGCCGCGCCCGGCCTCGCCCAACTGTCCTGGGACGCCGTCCTGGACGCCGACACCGGGGTACGGCTGTCCCGGCTGGACGCGGGCGAGGACGGCCGGGAGCGGCTGCGGGAGGCGTTCCAGTGGGACAGCACCCGGGTGCGGCTGGCCGAGCTGGCCCGGCTGGTGGGCGCGCCCGACCCGCTGGCCGGACGCCGGGTCGCCGTGCTCGCCGCCCCCCGCGGCCGGCGCGAGGTGGCCCTGCTCGTCGCCCAGGTGCTGGGCCAGCAGCACCGCCCCGCCGAGGTGGTCGTCCCGGACCCGGCCGGCCTGGAGGAACTCGACGCCGCGGGCGTCGCCGTGCGCACCGGGCCGCCCACCGCGGCCTGGGTCGCCGACTGGACCGGCCCCGCCGAGGACCGCCCGGACACCCTGCTGCTGGACCTGCTGTGCGCCCAGGAGTACTCGGGCGCCGACGCGCTCGGCCACGCGGCCGGCGGCGCCGACTACACCTTCGTCCCCGAGCTGTGCCGGCCGCTGCTGGTGCGCCGCTCCCTGCACCTCGCGGGCGCCCCGCCCGCGAGCTGGTGCGGCCGGGGGTACCGACTGTTCGCCGTGCGCGGGAAGGAGCCGTCATGAGCCGAGTGGTACGGGCCCTGGTCTACGGCGACGTGGACCTCAACCTCATCGACGGCTCCGCCGTCTGGGCCCAGTCGACCGTGCAGGCGCTGTCCCTGGCCGGGTGCGCGACCCGGCTGGTGCTCAAGTCGCCGGTGCTCACCGGCCGGCTGACCGATCCGCTGGCCGCCCTGCCCGGGGTGAGCGTGGTCAGGCCCGCCGAGGAGGGGCTGGTCGCCGGACAGGCCGGCCGGCCCCTGTCCCCGGTGCAGGCCTCGCGCCTGCTCACCCGGCTGGACCGGGACGAGCCCTGCGACCTGCTCGTGCTGCGCGGGCGCCGGATCGTCGGCCAGGTCGTCGCCGACGGCCACTTCGACGGGCGGATCTGGGCCTATCTGACCGATATCCCGCAGTCCGCCGCCGCGATGACCGAGCGGGCGCGCACCGAACTCGGCCGCATCGCCGCCGCCTGCCGGGTGCTGCTGTGCCAGACCGAGGAACTGCGCTGCTTCCTGGAGACCTGGGTGCCCCAGGCCTGCGGACGCTGCGTGCTCTGCCCGCCCGCCGTCCCCGAACCCGGCTTCCCGGTGCCGGACCGCGACCGGCCGCACGATCCGCTGCGCCTCGTCTACACCGGCAAGTTCGCTCCGCTGTGGAACACCCTGCCCATGACCCGGCTGCCCGCCCTGCTCGCCGAGCGGGGCGTCCGGGCCGAACTCCACACCGTCGGCGACAAGATCCACGACGATCCCGGCCACCCGGAGTTCCAGGAGGCCATGCACCGGGCCCTGTACGACGGCACCCCCGGCGTCCGGCACCACGGCGGCCGGCCCCGCGAGGAGGCCATGCGCATCGCCGCCGGCTGCGACCTCGGCCTCGGCTGGCGCGACCCCCGGCTCGACGCCAGCCTCGAACTGTCCACGAAGGTCCTGGAGTTCGGCGCCCTGGGGCTGCCCGTCGTGCTCAACCGCACGCCCGCGCACGAAGCGCTGCTGGGCGGCGACTACCCCCTCTACGTTCCCGGCCCGGCCGAGCCCGAGGACGCCGCCGAGACAGTGGCCCGCGCCGCCCGCGACCCCGAGGCCCGCCGCCTCGCCGCCGACCGCTGCCGGCAGGCCGCGAGCCGGTACACCCTGACGGCCGCCGCCGGCCGCTGGCGTGCCCACCTCGACCGGGTCTTCCCGCCCGCGCCCCGCGCCGTCGCCCACCGCGCCCGCCCGCTGCGGATCGGCGTCGCCGGCCACGACCTGAAGTTCCTCACCCGGCTGCTGGACCACTTCCGCGCCCTGCCCGGACTCGACGTCCGCGTGGACGCCTGGCCCGCGCTGGCCCGGCACGACCAGGCCGCCAGCCGCGAACTCGCCGACTGGGCCGATGTGGTGGTCGTCGAGTGGTGCGGCCCCGCCGCCGTCTGGTACAGCCGCCACAAGCGGCGCGGCAGCCGGCTGGTGATCCGGCTGCACCGGTTCGAACTCGACGCCGAGTGGCCGCGGCAGGTCGACATCGACGCCGTCGACCGGGTCGTCTGCGTCAGCCCCTACTACGCCCGCCGCACCCTGGAACACACCGGCTGGCCCGCGGAGAAGGTGGTCACCGTCCCCAACTGGGTGGACGCCGACCAACTCGACCGGCCCAAGGCGCCCGGCGCCCGGTTCCGCCTCGGCATGATCGGCATCGCGCCCAGCCGCAAACGCCTCGACCTCGGCCTGGACGTCCTCGAACTGCTGCGCGCCGAGGACCGGCGCTGGCGGCTGTCGGTCAAGTCCAAGCCGCCGTGGGAGTACTGGTGGATCTGGAACAAGCCGGAGGAACGCGCCCACTACGAGGCGATCCTGCGCCGCGTCCAGACCTCGCCGCTGCTCGAAGGGGCCGTCGTGTTCGACGACTTCGGCGCCGACGTGCCCAACTGGCTGCGCCGCGTCGGGCATGTGCTGTCCACCAGCGACGACGAGTCCTTCCACCTCGCCCCGGCCGAGGGCATGGCCTCCGGCGCCGTCCCCGCGCTGCTGCCCTGGCCCGGCGCCGACGAGATCTACGACCGGCGGTGGATCCACGCGGGCCCGCGGGCGATCGCCGAGGCGATCGCCACGACCGGCGCCGGCCGGGACACCTGGCGGGCCGCCGGCGAGACGGCCCGCGCCCAGGTACGGCGCGCCTACGCGCTGGACCGGGTCGCGGCGGCCTGGACGGACCTGCTGGTGACCGGCCGGGTCACGGACGGCTGACCGCGACGGTGACCCGCGCGGCCTCACCGCCGGCCGCCCGCGCGGCCGACACCGGCGACCACCGTCGTCGCCGGGAACCGTCCCGGCGGTACCGGGACGCGGGCTCGCGCCTGTTCGCCACCTCCCGGCCCGCGCCGGGAGGTGGCAAAGGGGCGGTTACGGCCGGACGTTCCACTCCGCGATCACCGGGTGGCCGTGCTCCGTGGACAGGCGGCTGACCGTGGCCGTGGCCAGCTGGAACAGGCGGCCGTCGGCGGGCGGCAGGCCCAGGCGGCGGGCGGTGAGGACGCGCAGGAAGTGGGCGTGGGCGACGAGGACCACGTCCCCCTCGGCCAGGTCCGCCGCCACCCGGGCCAGTACCCGGTCGGCGCGGGCGCCGATCTCGGCCGGGGACTCCCCGGGGTGTCCCCCGGGGCCGGGCGGGACGCCGTCGGTCCACAGGTCCCAGTCCGGGCGGGTGCGGTGGATCTCGACGGTGGTGACGCCCTCGTAGCCGCCGTAGTCCCACTCGTGCAGGTCGGGGTCGGGCTCGGCCCCGGGTATGCCGGCCAGTTCGGCGGTGCGCAGCGCGCGGCCCAGCGGGCTGGACAGCGCGCGGGCGTAGGTCCGGCCGGTGAGGAGCGGGGCGAGGGACTTGGCCTGTTCCTCGCCGTGCCCGGTCAGCGGCAGGTCGGTCCAGCTGGTGTGCTGTCCCGACCTGCTCCACTCCGTCTCACCGTGGCGGACCAGCAGCAGGTCCCCCACGGCGGGTCAGCCCTTCTTCTCGACCGCGTGGCCGCCGAACTGGTTGCGCAGCGCGGCGATCATCTTCATCTGCGGGGAGTCGTCCTGCCGGGAGGCGAACCGCGCGAAGAGGGACGCGGTGATCGCGGGCAGCGGCACGGCGTTGTCGATGGCCGCCTCCACCGTCCAGCGTCCCTCGCCGGAGTCCTCCGCGTAACCGCGCAGAGCCTCCAGGTGCTCGTCCTCGTCCAGGGCGTTGACCGCGAGGTCCAGCAGCCAGGACCGGATGACCGTGCCCTCCTGCCAGGAGCGGAACACCTCGCGGACGTTCTCCACGGAGTGCACCTTCTCCAGCAGCTCCCAGCCCTCGGCGTAGGCCTGCATCATGGCGTACTCGATGCCGTTGTGGACCATCTTGGAGAAGTGCCCGGCGCCGACCCGGCCCGCGTGGACGTAGCCGTACGGGCCCTCCGGCTTGAGCGCGTCGAAGATCGGCCGCAGCCGGTCCACGTACTCCTTCTCGCCGCCGACCATGAGCGCGTAGCCGTTCTCCAGGCCCCACACACCGCCGGAGACACCGGCGTCGACGAAGCCGATGCCCTTGATGCCGAGCGCGGCGGCGTGCTTCTCGTCGTCCGTCCAGCGGGAGTTGCCGCCGTCGATGACGGTGTCGCCGGGGGAGAGCAGGTCGCCGAGTTCGTCGATGACGGTCTGGGTGGCGGTGCCGGCCGGGACCATCACCCACACATGGCGGGGCGCGTCGAGCTTCTCGACCAGTTCGGCGAGGCTCTTGACGTCGGAGACGTCCGGGTTGCGGTCGTAGCCGATGACGGTGTGGCCGGCGCGGCGGATGCGCTCGCGCATGTTGCCGCCCATCTTGCCGAGACCGATGAGACCGAGCTGCATGATCAGTTCTCCGATGCGTTCTTGAGAGTGCGGTAGGCGGCGACGAGGGCCGTGCTGGACGGGTCGAGACCGGGCACGTCGGCGCCCTCGGTCAGCGCCGGTTCGACGCGCTTGGCGAGGACCTTGCCCAGCTCCACGCCCCACTGGTCGAAGGAGTCGATGTTCCACACCGCGCCCTGGACGAACACCTTGTGTTCGTAGAGGGCGATCAGCTGGCCGAGCACGGACGGGGTCAGCTCGGTCGCCAGGATCGTGGTGGTGGGGTGGTCGCCGCGGAAGGTGCGGTGCGCCACCTGCTCCTCGGCGACGCCCTCGGCGCGGACCTCCTCGGCCGTCTTGCCGAAGGCGAGCGCCTGGGTCTGGGCGAAGAAGTTGGCCATCAGCAGGTCGTGCTGGGCCTTGAGTTCCCCGCTCAGTTCGCCGACGGGCCGGGCGAAGCCGATGAAGTCGGCCGGGATCAGCCTGGTGCCCTGGTGGATCAACTGGTAGTAGGCGTGCTGCCCGTTGGTGCCGGGCGTGCCCCAGACCACCGGGCCGGTCTGCCAGTCCACCGGGTGGCCGTCGCGCTGCACCGACTTGCCGTTGGACTCCATGTCGAGCTGCTGGAGGTAGGCGGTGAACTTCGACAGGTAGTGCGAGTACGGCAGCACCGCGTGCGACTGGGCGTCGTGGAAGTTGCCGTACCAGATGCCCAGCAGGCCCAGCAGCAGCGGCGCGTTGGCCTCGGCAGGCGCGGTGCGGAAGTGGTCGTCGACGAGCCGGAAGCCGTCGAGCATCTCCCTGAACCGGTCCGGGCCGAGGGCGATCATCAGGGACAGGCCGATCGCGGAGTCGTAGGAGTACCGCCCGCCGACCCAGTCCCAGAACTCGAACATGTTGTCCGTGTCGATGCCGAAGCCGGCGACCTTGCCGGCGTTCGTGGACAGCGCCACGAAATGCTTCGCCACGGCCTTCTCGTCGCCGTCGAAGGCGTTCAGCAGCCAGGACCGCGCCGAAGTGGCGTTCGTGATCGTCTCGATCGTCGTGAACGTCTTGGACGCGACGATGAACAGCGTCTCCGCCGGGTCCAGGTCGCGGATCGCCTCGTGCAGGTCGGCCCCGTCCACGTTCGACACGAACCGGAAGGTCAACTCGCGCGCGGTGTAGGGGCGCAGCGCCTCGTAGGCCATCGCCGGGCCGAGGTCGGAGCCGCCGATGCCGATGTTGACGACATTGCGGATCGGCCGGCCGGTGTGCCCGGTCCACTCGCCGGAGCGGACCCGGTCGGCGAAGCCGGCCATCCTGTCCAGCACCGCGTGCACCTTGGGCACCACGTTCTCGCCGTCGACCTCGATCACGGCGTCCCGGGGGGCGCGCAGCGCGGTGTGCAGCACCGCCCGGTCCTCGGTGACGTTGATTTTCTCGCCGCGGAACATGGCGTCCCGCAGCGCGAACACACCGGTGGCGGTGGCGAGTTCCTGGAGCAGGGCCAGGGTCTCGTCGGTGATCAGGTGCTTGCTGTAGTCGATGTACAGGTCGCCGACCCGTACGACGTACCGCCCGGCGCGGCCGGGGTCCGCCGCGAACAGCTCGCGCAGGTGCGGGCGGCCCTGGGCGCGGTGGTCGGCGAGGGCCGTCCACTCGGGGCGGTGGGTGAGCTTCGGGAACTCTGCCATCTCAGGCGTTCTCCTTGGGGGCCTCGCCCGTGAGGGCGATGGCGTACATCTCGTCGGCGTCGAGGCGGCGCAGCTCCTCGGCGATGAGTTCGGAGGTGGCGCGGACCTTCAGGGCGAGGGTGCGCGGCGGCTGGCCGGGCAGGGTCAGCGTGGCCAGCGGGCCCTCGGGCCGGTCCACGACGATCTCGCCGTTCCCGGTGCCGAGGCGGACGGCCGTCACGAACGGGCCGGCGCTGTGCACCCGGTCCACGGACACCTTCAGGCGGGCCTGGAGCCAGCGCGCGAGCAGCTCGGCGCTGGGATTCTCGGCCTCCGCCTCCACGGTCGCCGACGTGATCGGCACCCGGGCCTGGTCCAGGGCGGCGGCCAGCATCGACCGCCACAGCGTCAGGCGGGTCCAGGCCAGATCGGTGTCGCCGGGCGCGTAGCAGCGGGCGCGGGAGTCCAGGACCTCCAGCGGCCGGTCGACGGCGTACAGGTCGGTGATGCGGCGCTGGGCGAGCGCGCCCAGCGGGTCCTTGGCGGGGGCCTCGGGGGCCTCCACCGGCCACCACACGACGACCGGGGCGTCCGGCAGCAGCAGCGGCAGCACCACCGAGTCGGCGTGGTCGGACACCTCGCCGTAGGTGCGCAGCACCACCGTCTCGCCGGTGCCGGCCTCGGAGCCGACCCGTACCTCGGCGTCCAGCCGGGAGTGGGTGCGGTCGCGCAGCGTGCGGGCGTGCCGCTTGATGACGACCAGGGTCCGCGAGGGGTGTTCGCGCGAGGCGTCCTCGGCGGCCTTGATCGAGTCGTAGGCGTTCTCCTCGTCCGTGACGATGACCATCGTCAGGACCATGCCCACGGCGGGCGTCCCGATGGCGCGGCGGCCCTGCACCAACGCCTTGTTGATCTTGCTTGCCGTGGTGTCGGTCAGGTCGATCTTCATGGCCTGCGCCAGCTCCGTCCGTCTCGTGCGAGCATCTCGTCGGCTTCCCTCGGTCCCCAGCTGCCCGACGCGTACTGCGCGGGCCTGCCGTGTGCCGCCCAGTACTCCTCGATCGGGTCGAGGATCTTCCAGGACTCTTCCACTTCCTGGTGGCGCGGGAAGAGGTTGGCGTCGCCGAGCAGCACGTCCAGGATGAGCCGCTCGTACGCCTCCGGGCTCGACTCGGTGAACGACTCGCCGTAGGCGAAGTCCATCGACACGTCCCGGATCTCCATCGAGGTGCCCGGCACCTTCGACCCGAACCGGACGGTCATGCCCTCGTCGGGCTGGACCCGGATGACGATGGCGTTCTGGCCCAGCTCCTCGGTGGCGGTGGAGTCGAACGGGGAGTGCGGGGCCCGCTTGAAGACGACCGCGATCTCGGTGACCCGGCGGCCCAGCCGCTTGCCGGTGCGCAGGTAGAAGGGCACCCCGGCCCAGCGGCGGTTGTCGATGCCCAGCTTGATCGCGGCGAAGGTGTCGGTCTTCGACTTGGGGTCGATGCCGTCCTCCTCCAGATAGCCGACGACCTTCTCGCCGCCCTGCCAGCCGGCCGCGTACTGACCGCGCACGGTGTGCCGGCCCAGGTCCTCCGGCAGCCGTACCGACTTCAGCACCTTCAGCTTCTCGGTGAGCAGCGCCTCGGCGTCGAACGCGATCGGCTCCTCCATGGCGGTGAGCGCCATCAGCTGGAGCAGGTGGTTCTGGATGACGTCACGGGCGGCGCCGATGCCGTCGTAGTACCCGGCCCGGCCGCCGATGCCGATGTCCTCCGCCATGGTGATCTGCACGTGGTCGACGTAGGACCGGTTCCAGATCGGCTCGTACATCTGGTTGGCGAAGCGCAGCGCCAGGATGTTCTGGACGGTCTCCTTGCCGAGGTAGTGGTCGATGCGGAACACCTGGTCCGGCTCGAACACCTCGTGCACGATCGCGTTCAGGTCGCAGGCGCTCGCGAGGTCGTGCCCGAACGGCTTCTCGATGACCGCGCGGCGCCAGGAACCCTCGGGCGGGTTCGCCAGACCGTGCTTCTTCAGCTGCTGCACGACCTTCGGGAAGAACTTCGGCGGCACCGAGAGGTAGAAGGCGAAGTTGCCGCCGGTGCCCCGGGAGGCGTCCAGCTCGTCGACGGCGTCCTTCAGCTGCTTGAAGGCGGTGTCGTCGTCGAAGTCGCCGGGGATGAACCGCATGCCCTCGGCGAGCTGCTGCCACACCTCCTCGCGGAACGGGGTGCGGGCGTGCTCGCGCACGGAGTCGTGGACGACCTGCGCGAAGTCCTGGTCCTCCCACTCGCGGCGGGCGAACCCGACGAGGGAGAAGCCCGGCGGCAGCAGGCCCCGGTTGGCCAGGTCGTAGACCGCCGGCATCAGCTTCTTGCGGGACAGGTCGCCGGTCACCCCGAAGATGACCAGGCCCGACGGCCCGGCGATACGGGGCAGGCGGCGGTCGCGGGCGTCACGCAGCGGGTTCGCCCAGTCGGCGGCCGGGATCACCGGCACCGGCACCTGCTCGGATGCCTGGGCGGCGGGGGCGTTGTCGGTCATCGGGCGTCAGCTCCCTTGCTCTTCAGGGACGTGGCGACGGCGTCCAGCAGCTCCTGCCAGGCCGCCTCGAACTTGGCGACGCCCTCGTCCTCCAGCTGCTGGACGACCTCGTCGTAGGAGATGCCGAGCCGCTCGATGGCGGCCAGGTCGGCGCGGGCCCGGTCGTAGCCGCCGGTCACCGTGTCGCCGGTGATCTCGCCGTGGTCGGCGACGGCGTTCAGGGTGGCCTCGGGCATGGTGTTGACCGTGCCGGGCGCGACCAGCTCGTCCACGTACAGGGTGTCCTTGTACGCGGGGTCCTTCACGCCGGTGGAGGCCCACAGCGGACGCTGCTTGTGGGCGCCCGCCTCCTGGAGGGCCTGCCAGCGGCCGGAGGTGAAGACCTCCTCGTACGCCTCGTAGGCCAGACGGGCGTTGGCGAGGGCCGCGCGGCCCTTGAGGGCCACGGCCTCGTCGGTGCCCAGGGTGGTCAGCCGCTTGTCGATCTCGCTGTCCACGCGGGAGACGAAGAAGGACGCCACCGAGTGGATCGTGGACAGGTCGACGCCCCGCTCACGGGCCTTCTCCAGGCCGGCCAGGTAGGCGGCCATGACCTCGCGGTAGCGCTCCAGGGAGAAGATCAGGGTCACGTTGACGCTGATGCCGAGGCCGATCACCTCGGTGATCGCGGGCAGGCCGGCCTTGGTCGCCGGGATCTTGATCATCACGTTGGGGCGGTCGACCAGCCAGGCCAGCTGCCTGGCCTCGGCGACGGTGGCCCCGGTGTCGTGGGCAAGGCGCGGGTCGACCTCGATGGAGACCCGGCCGTCCCGGCCGTCGGTGGCGTCGTACACGTCCCGCAGGACGTCGGCCGCGTCGCGCACGTCGGCGGTGGTCATCATGCGTACGGCCTCGTCGACCGTGACGCCGCGTACGGCGAGGTCGGCGAGCTGCTCCTCGTAGCCCTCCCCGGAGCCGATGGCGGCCTGGAAGATGGACGGGTTCGTGGTGACACCGACGGCGCTTCCGCTCGCCACCAGCTCGGCGAGGCCGCCCGAGGTGATCCGCTTGCGCGACAGGTCGTCCAGCCAGATCGACACGCCCTCGTCGGCGAGGCGCTTGAGGGCTCCCGGGGTCGCGATTGCTTCGGTCACTGTGCTCATCTTTCTACTTCTGCGTCGGTATCGGGCGCGGTGTGCGCCGGTAGGGGGCGCGCCGCGCGCCTCGACGGGAGGCGCGCGGTCGCGTGGGGGTCAGGCGTGCGCGGCGGCGAGCGACTCGCGGGCCGTCGCGGCGACGTTCTCGGGGGTGAAGCCGAACTCGGCGAACAGGGTCTTCGCGTCCGCGGAGGCACCGAAGTGCTCCAGGGAGACGACGCGGCCGGCGTCGCCGACGTAGCGGTACCAGGTCAGGCCGATCCCGGCCTCCACGGCGACCCGGGCCTTCACGGCGGGCGGCAGCACCCGCTCGCGGTACTCGCGCGGCTGCTCCTCGAACCACTCCACGGACGGCATCGACACCACCCGGGTGCCGGTCCCCCCGGCCTCCAGCAGCTCGCGCGCGGCCACGGCCAGGTGCACCTCGGAGCCCGTCGCGATGATGATCACCTCCGGGACCTCCGTCGAGGACTCGCGCAGGACGTAGCCGCCCTTGGCCGCGTCCTCGTTCGGCGCGTAGACCGGCACGCCCTGGCGGGTCAGCGCGAGCCCGTGCGGGGCGGGGTGCGTGGCGTGCCTCTTCAGGATCTCGGCCCAGGCGATCGCGGTCTCGTTGGCGTCGGCCGGGCGGACGACGTTCAGCCCGGGGATGGCGCGCAGCGAGGCCAGGTGCTCGACCGGCTGGTGGGTGGGGCCGTCCTCGCCGAGGCCGATGGAGTCGTGCGTCCACACGTACGTCACCGGCAGCTGCATCAGCGCCGACATCCGCACGGCGTTGCGCATGTAGTCGGAGAAGACGAGGAAGGTGCCGCCGTAGATCCGGGTGTTGCCGTGCAGGGCGATGCCGTTCATCTCCGCGGCCATGGAGAACTCGCGGATGCCGAAGTGCACGGTACGGCCGTACGGGTCGGCCTCGGGCAGCGGGTTGCCCGCCGGCAGGAAGGAGCTGGTCTTGTCGATGGTGGTGTTGTTGGAGCCGGCCAGGTCGGCCGAGCCGCCCCACAGCTCGGGGACGACGGGGCCCAGGGCCTGGAGCACCTTGCCGGAGGCGGCGCGGGTCGCGACCGACTTGCCCTCCTCGAAGACGGGCAGGGCGTCCTCCCAGCCCGCGGGCAGCTCGCCCTTGCTCACCCGGTCGAACAGCTCGGCCCGCTCGGGCCGGGCGGCACGCCACTCGGCGATCCGCTTGTCCCAGGCCGCGTGCGCCTCGGCGCCCCGGTCCAGGGCCCGGCGGGTGTGCTTCAGCACCTCGTCGGCCACCTCGAAGGTCTGCTCCGCGTCGAAGCCCAGCAGGCGCTTGGTGGCGGCGACCTCCTCCTCGCCGAGGGCGGAGCCGTGGGAGGCCTCGGTGTTCCGCGCGTTCGGGGCGGGCCAGGCGATGACCGTGCGCATCGCGATGATCGAGGGCCGCTCGGTCTCGGCCCGCGCGGCCTTCAGCGCCCGGTACAGGGCGGGGGCGTCGATGTCGCCCTCGGCGGTCGGCTCGATCCGCTGGGTGTGCCAGCCGTAGGCCTCGTACCGCTTCAGCACGTCCTCGGAGAAGGCGGTCGCGGTGTCGCCCTCGATGGAGATGTGGTTGTCGTCGTAGAGGAAGACCAGGTTGCCGAGCTTCTGGTGGCCGGCCAGCGAGGACGCCTCGGCGGAGACGCCCTCCTGGAGGTCGCCGTCGGAGACGATCGCCCAGATGGTGTGGTCGAAGGGGGAGGTGCCGGCCGGCGCCTCCGGGTCGAACAGGCCGCGCTCGTAGCGGGCCGCCATCGCCATGCCCACGGCGTTGGCCACGCCCTGGCCGAGCGGGCCGGTGGTGGTCTCCACACCGGCGGTGTGGCCGTACTCCGGGTGACCCGGCGTCTTCGAGCCGTGCGTGCGGAACGCCTTCAGGTCGTCCAGCTCCAGCTCGTACCCGGCGAGGTAGAGCTGGGTGTAGAGGGTCAGCGAGGTGTGGCCGGGGGAGAGGACGAAGCGGTCGCGGCCGGTCCACTCGGGATCCGCCGGGTCGTGCCGCATCACCTTCTGAAAGATCGTGTACGCGGCAGGTGCCAGGCTCATCGCGGTGCCGGGGTGCCCGTTGCCCACCTTCTGCACCGCGTCGGCCGCCAGAAGCCGCGCCGTGTCCACGGCACGCCGGTCGAGGTCGGTCCACTCGAAGCCGTCGGAAGTCTGCGTCGTCATCTTCAAGAAGTCCTCGTTGAGTGCGGGATAGCTGGCCTGACGTGTTCAAACTTAAAAGTCTGACTTTTTCGAGGAAAGGTCGGGGTGTGTCAGCCTGTGGTGAATCTGGGACAGTGATCGCACCACAGGAACGGTACGAAAAGGACATGGCGGGCATGATGGGCCAAGCGGGCGGCGACGGGACCGGCGGCGACGGGATCAGAACCTTCCCCTTCCCGGCCGAGCTGGCCGTCGGTGGCGTCGGCATGCAGGTCGGCCCCATGGGCACCGACCGCACCTGGCACGCCGAGGCCCCCCTTCATCGCGTCCACCGCATCGACTTCCACGTGGTCATGCTCTTCACCGGCGGCCCCGTACGGCACATGATCGACTTCGCCGAGTACGAGGCCGGCGCCGGCGACCTGCTGTGGATCCGCCCCGGACAGGTCCACCGCTTCTCCCGGGAGTCCGGGTACCGCGGAACCGTCCTGACCATGCAACCCGGCTTTCTGCCCCGCTCCACCGTCGAGGCCACGGGCCTGTACCGCTACGACCTGCCGCCGCTGCTGCACCCCGGCCCGGCGCAGCTCGCCGCGCTCCAGGCCGCCCTCGACCAGCTCCGCCGGGAGTACGAGGACACCGCCACGCTCCCGCTCAGTCTGCACACGGCCGTCCTGCGGCACGCGCTGACCGCGTTCCTGCTGCGCCTCGCCCATCTCGCCGCCAGTTCCGCCGAGACCTCCCCGCAGCACGCCGACAGCACCTTCACCCGCTTCCGGGCCGCCGTCGAGCAGGGCTTCGCCGCCAACCACAGCGTCAGCGCCTACGCCGACGCGCTCGGCTACTCCCGGCGCACCCTGGTGCGCGCCGTCCGCGCCGCCACCGGCGAGACCCCCAAGGGCTTCATCGACAAACGGGTCGTCCTGGAGGCCAAGCGCCTCCTCGCCCACACGGAGATGCCGATCGGACGCGTCGGGGCGGCCGTGGGCTTTCCCGACGCGGCCAACTTCTCCAAGTTCTTCCAGCTGCACACCGGTCAGACGCCGGTGGCCTTCCGGGCGGACCTGCGCTGAGGCCGGGCGCGGGTGCGCGTTCGCGGTGCCGTGCGTTTCCGGCCAACCGCCCTACCGTCTATTGACTACCGATTGACCATCTCTTTACCTTCGTTGGCGACGGGCGAGCTTCCGCACCTTGGGTCGTCTGTGCATGCAGAAACGTTAAATCTCGTACGTTCCGGAGGTTTCCCATGGACCAGCTCATCAAGCGCATGACCGAGGGATCCGTGTGGCGGAGGTGGGTCGCCGTCAACTCCGCCGAGGGGGCGAAGGACGGCTGCATCAGTGCCGCGCCCAAGAGCGGCTGCATCAGCGTCACGGCGAAGAGCGGCTGTATCTCCCGCTGACGTCCGGGCCGCTCCGCCGACCCCGGCCTGCCGGCGCGCCGGCAGGCCTCCGCCTTCGCCGCCGACACCGCCCCGGAGAGCCCGTGAACCGCATGCCGAGCGCCGATGTCCTGGAGCAGGTGCGTGACATCCCGATCTACCGCGCCTCCGTCGAGCGGGGCCACTTCCCGATCCTGGAGAAGCCGGAGATCGCCCGGGGCTTCCCCGACAACTGGATGACCGAACGACTGGCCCGCGCGCTGGAGACGGGGGAGGCCGAGTTCGTGCTGTCCACGGGCACCAACCACGCCCGTATGCAGCTCATCCGGCCGCCCCTGTTCCTGCTCCGCTCCTACTACCGCCTCTGGCGCGAGCACCCCGAACTCGGCGCCCTGTGGCACGAGGGGGCCCGGCGGGTCTCGCTGACCACCGTGCTGGCCACCGAGCACGTCGCCCGCGTCAACGCCCGCAGGCCCGGCGCGACCCCCGGTGAACGCTGGCTCGACGACCGCACGCTGTACCTCAACCGCCGCCTGGACCCGGCCGACTGGGACCGCGAGGACGTCGAGCGCATGCTCGGCGAGATCCGGGACGTGGCCCGCGCCCACCCCGACGGCGCCTACCTCCTGGACTGCTCCGGCTACCACCTGGCCCACCTCGTCCGCGCGGTCTCCGCATGGGGCCTGTGGGACGGCTTCCCCCGCCCGGCGGGCATCGTCCACGCCTACGAGTACACCCCGCTGAACGTCCGGACCTACCTGCGGTCCCACTTCGACTGCCCCGTGGTCGACCTCTTCGGCAGCACCGAACTCGGCTACCTCTTCTACAGCGACGCCGGGGGCGGCTACCGGCCCTACCTGACGGACATGAGCGTGGAGCTGATCCCGGTGGCCCCGGGCAGCGGCATCCACAGCCTCATCGTCACCAGCGTCCGCAACCCGTACATGCCGCTGGTGCGCTACCGCTCCGGCGACTGCGTCCGCACCCGCGACGGCAGCGCCGACCCGGAGCGGATCGTCTCCTTCTGCGGACGGGAGAAGGAACTCCTGCCCACCCCCGAAGGCCCCGTCGCCCAGGCCGACCTCGACGGCCGCATCGCCGGGGTCGGCGACCGCGTCTTCCTCCACCGACTGCACCTGACCGGCGAGGACGCGTGCCGGCTGGCGTACACCACCTTCGACGGCGTACCGCTCGCCCCCGACGAGACCGCCCGGCTCGCCGCGTCCGTGACCGCCCTCACCGGGCGCTCCTGCCGGGTCGAGCACCGCGCCCGCATCCCGATCGGGCGCTCCGGCAAGTACTCCTGGCTGGCCACGCCCGGCCCGTCCTGACCCGCGGCCCGCGGCGACCCCCCCCGCCCGGGGCGCGGGCGCACCCGCCCGCGCCCCGGCCACGACCCCCGACAGGATCCCCATGCCCACGTCCGCAGCGCCCGTCCCCTCCGGCACCGCCGCCGAACCGGCTCCCACCGCGGAGGAACTGCTCGGTCCCGCCCTGCACGACGAAGTGGTCCGGCACTTCCTGGCCGAGCCCGGCAGTCCCCCCGAAGCCGTCGTACGGCACCAGGTCCGCGAGTGCCTGCGCTTCCTGTACCTGGTCTCCCGCCACCCCGGCCGGCTCGGTGGCCTCTTCCTCCCCGTCGAGCAGCACATCGACGAGATCTGGCACTACCTCATCCTGCAGACCCGCGAGTACCGGGAACTGTGCGAACAGCGGCTGCCCGGCGGCCGGTTCATCCACCACCGGAGCATCTCCTACGCCGACTACCAGGAGACTCCCGGCCGGGCCGCGGCCGCCGAGGAGGCACTGCGCTGGATCCCCCTCTACACGGCCGCGTTCGGCCCCTTCGACGAGGACGCCGTGCCGCACTGGACGATCGTACGATTCCTGCGCGACGAACTCGGCCTGTCCCTGGCGGAGATCGCGGCGCCGGCCGGCGCCGAGCGGACGTCCGGCCCGCCCGCGCGGGCGGCGGACCCGGACCCGGTGCGGACGGGCGCGTGACCGGGACGGTACCGCTGAGCGCCAGGCCGGCCCCCTCCCGGGCACCGGGCCGCGCGCTGACGGTGCTCGTCGTCTCGCAGGTGCTCGGCGGTGCCGGCATGGCGGCCGGCATCACGGTCGGCGCCCTGCTCGCCCGGGACCTGTTCGATTCGACGAGCCTGTCGGGGCTGCCGGTCGCCCTGTTCACCACCGGCGCGGCCCTCGGAGCCGCGGTCCTCGGACGGGTCTGCCAGCGCCGGGGCCGCCGCGCCGGACTGGCGCTCGGCAACGGCGTGGCCGCCGCCGGCAGCACGGGGGTGGTCGTGGGCGCCGCGGCCCACTGGCCCGTCCTGCTGCTGGCCGCGCTCTTCGTGTACGGGGCGGGCACGGCCACGGGGCTGCTCGCGCGCTACGCGGGCGCCGAGCTGGCCCCGCCCGAGCGGCGCGGCCGTGCCACCGGCACCGTGCTGTTCGCCATGACCCTGGGCGCGGTCGCGGGCCCGAACCTCGTCGGCCCCACCGGCGCGCTCGCCCACGCCTGGGGCATCCCGCGACTGGCCGGACCGTTCCTGCTGGCGACGGCCGCCTACACCGCGGCGGCCCTCGTGCTGCTGGTGTGGCCGCGCCCCCTCCCGCCGCCCCCGGCCGCGGACGGCCCCGGTGCGGGGGCGGTGCCGGGCGCCGGGCCGCACCGGACGGCGCGCGGGGTCTCCGGCGTCGTCACCGGCGCCACCGTGATGATCACCGCGCAGCTGGTGATGATCGCCGTGATGACGATGACCCCCGTGCATCTGACCGGCCACGGCCACGGAACGCAGACCGCCGGTCTCGTCATCGCCCTGCACGTGGGTGCGATGTTCCTGCCGTCACCGCTCAGCGGCCTGCTCGCGGACCGGACCGGTGGCCGGCCCGTGGCGGCGGCCTCCGGTGCCGTCCTGCTGCTCGCCGGACTGCTGGCGGGCCTCGCCCCGCCCGCCTCCGCCGCCCTGTCGGCGTGCGCGCTCGTCCTCCTCGGTGCCGGCTGGAACCTGGCCCTCGTCGGCGGGTCCACCCTGCTCACACGGGCCGCCCCCGCCGAGACCCGCGCCACGGTGCAGGGCCTGGCCGACGTCGGCATGTCCGTGGCGGGTGCGACGGGCGGCATGGTGTCGGGCCTGGTGGTGACCGGCGGCGGCTACCCGTTTCTGGCGGTGGCGGCGGGGATCCTCGCCCTCGCGGTGATCCCCGCGGTGGCGCTGCGCGGCGCACCGCCCCGGCCGGCAGGGTGACCGCGGCGCTCACGCCTCACGCGGCGCTTCCCCGGCCCGGCTCCCGCGTCGGCGTGTCACCGCGGACGGTGTGACTCGCTCACGCGTCGGGCGGGTGGGCGTCCGTCCGGGCCGCGGCGCCGGGCGGCGGCGGGCGCAGCAGGCTGAGACCGACGGAGACGGCCAGGACGACGGTGATGACGGCCAGGCTGAGCAGCGAGGGGATCTCGGGCACCGAGCCGCTGATCGTCTTGTGGGAGGCCTGGAGGACGAGTTTGACGCCGATGAAGGCGAGGATGAGAGCCAGGCCCTTGCCGAGGTAGTGGAAGCGGTCGAGCAGGCCGGCGAGCATGAAGTACAGCGCACGCAGCCCGAGGACGGCGAAGGCGTTGCTCGTGTAGACGATGAACGCGTCGTTGCTGACGGCCAGTACGGCGGGCACGCTGTCGACGGCGAAGACGAGGTCGGCGGCCTCGATCGCGGCGACGACGGCCAGCAGCGGCGTGGCGACGCGCCGGCCGGCTTCCCGGACGAAGAAATGCGTGCCGGCGTACTCCTCCCGGACGGGAACGACCCTGCGCAGCAGGCGTACGGCGATGCTCCTGCCGGGGTCGAAACCCTCGTCCTCCTCTTTGAGGATCTTGTAGGCGCTGTAGAAGAGGACGGCCGCGAAGACGAACAGCACGGCCGTGAAGCGGCTCACCACGGCCACGCCCGCGGCGAGGAAGACGGCGCGGAAGACCAGGGCGCCGAGGACACCGAGGAACAGCACACGGTGCTGGTAGGTCCGCGGCACCCTGAAGTACCCGAAGATCAGCGCGAAGACGAAGAGGTTGTCGACCGACAGGCTCTTCTCCAGCAGCCACGCGGTCGTGTACTCCACCCCGGCACCCGTCCCGACCACGAGGAAGACGACGGTGCTGAAGGCCACCGCCAGCCCGGCCCAGACCCCGCTCCAGGCGGCGGCCTCGCGGAACCGGATGACATGGGAGTGCCGGTGCGCGAGCAGGTCCACGGCCAGCGACACCAGCACGGTGGCGGCGAAGACCATCCAGAGCCACAGCGGCACACTGTGCACGGTTCCGCCCCTTCCGGCGCGACAGACCGGTCGTCTCTTCCGAGTCTGAGGGATGCGGCGACGGCCGGCCTCCCGGCACATCACGTCCGGCGCGCGGCCGGGGGCGGGACCCTTCCCCGCCGGCCGCTCGGCGCACAGGCCGGGTCGGGCCCGGGACAGCCGGGCCGCGGGGGGGGGGGGGGGGGGGGGGGGGGGGGGGGGGGGGGGGGGGGGGGGGGGGGGGGGGGGGGGGTGGGGGTGTAGGGAGTGATGGTTCTCTCTTTTC
>NZ_JBVHXT010000003.1:10503-68216 GCF_055569255.1 Streptomyces sp. NPDC029296 | reverse complement strand
TTCCCCCCCCCTTCCCTCCCCCCCCCCCCCCCCCCCCCCCCCCCCCCCCCCCCCCCCCCCCCCCCCCCCCCCCCCCCCCGCCACCGTCCCGGTGCTCCCGGTGGCCCAGCCGCGCGGCTCCCGTCTGCTACCAAGGGTGCGGCAGACAAGCAGGGTGCGGGCGGGAAGGAAGGTGCCGGCGTGAAGCTGACGATTCTGGGTGGTGGCGGTTTCCGGGTGCCGCTGGTGTACGGCGCGCTGCTGGCCGACCACGCCGAGGGGCGGGTCACCGAGGTGGTGCTGCACGATCTGGACGCGGCCCGGCTGCGCGCCGTGTCCCGGGTGCTGGCGGAGCAGGCCGAGGGGGTCCCCGACGCGCCCGGGGTGTCCGCCACCACCGACCTGGACGAAGCCCTGCGCGGCGCCGACTTCGTCTTCTCCGCGATCCGCGTCGGCGGGCTGGCGGGGCGGGCCGAGGACGAGCGGATCGCGCTCGCGGCGGGCGTGCTGGGCCAGGAGACCGTGGGCGCGGGCGGGATCGCCTACGGACTGCGCACGGTTCCCGTCGCCGTGGACATCGCCCGGCGGGTGGCCCGGCTCGCCCCGGACGCCTGGGTCATCAACTTCACCAACCCGGCCGGCCTGGTCACCGAGGCCATGACCCGCCACCTCGGCGACCGCGTCATCGGCATCTGCGACTCCCCGGTGGGCCTCGGCCGCCGTATCGCCCGGGTCCTCGGCGCCGACCCGGGGCGGGCCTTCGTCGACTACGTCGGCCTCAACCACCTCGGCTGGGTGCGCGGCCTGCGTGTCGCCGGGCGCGACGAACTGCCCCGGCTGCTCGGCGATCCCGCGCTGCTCGGCTCCTTCGAGGAAGGGCGGCTGTTCGGTGCCGACTGGCTGCGCTCGCTCGGCGCCGTCCCCAACGAGTACCTGCACTACTACTACTTCAACCGGGAGACCGTCCGCGCCTACCAGGAGGCCGAGCGGACCCGCGGCGCCTTCCTGCGCGACCAGCAGGCCCGCTTCTACGCCGAGGCGGCCGGCCCCGGCGGCTCCGCCCTGCGCGCCTGGGACCGCACCCGTGCCGAGCGCGAGGCGACCTACATGGCGGAGAACCGGGAGAGCGCCGGCGCCGGCGAACGGGAGGAGGACGACCTGTCCGGCGGCTACGAGAAGGTCGCGCTCGCCCTGATGCGGGCCATCGCCCGGGACGAGCGCACCACCCTCATCCTCGACGTCCGCAACCGCTCGACCCTCCGGGTCCTCGACGCGGACGCCGTCGTCGAGGTCCCGTGCCTGGTGGACGCCGGCGGCGCGCACCCCCTGGCCGCCGATCCGCTGCCCGGCCACGCCACCGGTCTGGTCTGCGCGGTCAAGGACGTCGAGCGGCAGGTGCTGTCCGCGGCGGAGTCGGGCTCCCGCGCGACCGCGGTCAAGGCGTTCGCCCTGCACCCGCTGGTGGACTCCGTGACCGTCGCCCGCCGGCTGGTGGACGAGTACACCGCCGCGCACCCCGGGCTGGGGTATCTGCGGTAGCGGAGCCGACGGGTGTGTTCCGCGGGCGCCGGCGGTCCTGCCCCGTGAGGGGGCGGTGTTTCTCCCCCCTCCCCGGGGCCGCCTCGTCGCCCGGTGCTGCTCCCGCGCGGCGGGACACGGCGTGCACCGCGTCGCGGTTCGCCGGCGGCCGGATCGCGATGTCCGCGGCACGGCGGACGCGCGCCGCGCCGCTCCGCCCGAACCGCGCGACAGCCGGCCGGCAGGAGCCGGGCGCCGTCGGAAGGCCGCCGCCTAGAGCGGCAGCACCTCACCCGCCGAGGCCGTCCGCGCGGGCGCCGGCACCGCCGGAAGCAGCGCCTCGGCCGGCTCCACCCGCTGCCGGGCCGGCCCGGCGGGCATCAGGGGACGCGGTCCCGCCACCACCGTGTAGTCCTGCCCGAGGAACGGCGGCTCGATCACCCCGGGGTCCTCGCCCAGCGCCAGCCGCACCGCCGCCCAGGGCGCGTTCACCCCGCAGAGCGACAGCTGATGCAGTCCCCCGGCGGGCCTGGTGTTGACGTCCAGCAGCACGGGACGGTCACCCAACATCCGGAACTGGATGTTGGACAGATGGTGCAGGCCGAAACCCTCGGCGATCAGCCGGGCCGGGACCAGCCACCGCTCGTCCAGGGTGAAGCCCCGGCGGCGGCCGTTCTTGGTGCGCCCGATCGCGAGCCGCACCCGGTTGTCCGGCCCGGTCAGGCAGTCCACGGACACCTCGGGCTGCCCCAGGCGGGGCATCACCAGCCAGTCCACCGGCTCCCCGGCGCGCCGCAGCGCGTCGACGACCAGGTCCAGCTGGACGTCCGGGCCCGGGAAGCCGCCGAGCTGCGGCAGCGACACGGGGGACCGGGTGATCACCCGGAAGCCCGCCCCGCCGGCGCCGGCGGCCGGCTTGAAGCACGCCCGGTGCCCGGCCGCCTCCAGCTCCTCCACCGCCGCGAGGAGGTCGTCCGCCGTCCGGACCCGCCACCACGGCGGCACCGGGACGCCCACCGAGCGCACCGCCTCGTACGCGGTCGCCTTGTCCGCGAACACGGCGACCGCCTCGGGCGTCGGCGCGAGCAGCGCCGTACCGGCCGCCGCGAACTCGGCCCGGTGCGCCACCAGGGCGGCCTGGTGCAGCCGGGGCACGAACACGTCGATGCCGCGCCGGAGGCACTGGTCGAGGGCGTACTCGACGTACGCGGCCGGGGACAGGCCCTCCGGCTCCAGCTCGGCGGTGTCGGCGGCGGCCAGCACGGGGGAGTCCGGGTCACCGTGCGTGGCGTGGATCTCGACCGCGCGGTCGCCGGGGTTTCTCCGCAGCTGCTCCATGAAGAACACGTTCTCCGCGTACGTGCGGTTGAGCCAGACGCGTACGCGAGAGAGCATGCAGGCCGCCTTTCGGGTGTGCGGGCAGGGCGGAGCGGCCCGAGCCCGGGCAGGTGGGTGAAAGGGTCACCAAACGGCCCTGTGCGAAAGGGGATCGGGGGCGCCGGTGTCGGGGCGATCATACGGCCAACCGGCACCCCCTCGTGCAACGCGCGTGTTAAGGACGCACCCCGTGTGTCAGGGGTTCTTGGCGGTCGCCGGGGCGGGCGCGGCGGCCGGTTCCGCGGCCTCCGTGGAACCCGCGACGGGAACGCCGGCGGCCTGGGCACGGGGCAGCCACAGCGCGATCAGCAGGCCGAGGGCCATGCCGGCCGCCGTGAGCAGGACGACCAGGAACTCCCCGTCCGCGGTGGCGGCCCGCAGCGCCTCACCGGTCTTGCCGCCGGTGCCGGCGTCGGCGAGCGCGGTGAGCACGGCCAGGCCGATGGCGTTGCCCAGGTTGAGGGTGGTGGAGGCCATGCCGTTGGCGATGCCCTGCTCCTGGGGCGCGATCCTGGTGGCGGCGGCGATCCACATGGCCGTCCACACGATGCCCTGGCCCACCCCGGAGACGATCAGGCCGGGTACCGCGATGCCGTAGCCGGCGTCCGCGTCGAACCCGAGGGAGAGGACCGCGGTGCCCACCGCGCCCACCAGGAAGCCCGCGATCAGCGTGGTGCGGGCGCCCAGCCGGGTGGTCATGCGCTCGCCGAGCTGGGTGCCGGCGGCGATGGCGACGGAGGGCACGAGGAACGCGAGCCCCGTCTCCAGGGCACTGAAGCCGTGCACCGACTGCAGCAGCACGGTGAGGAAGTAGGGCAGGGTGCCGAACGTGGCCATGTACAGGAACGTCACCGTGATGGCCACGCTCAGGCTGCGGTTGCGGAACAGCCGGAACGGCATCAGCGGATCGGCGCTGCGGGACTCGATCGCGGCGAACGCGGCGAGGCAGACCAGGGCGGCGACGGCCGCGCCGATGACCGCGGGGGAGGTCCAGCCCCACTCCGGGCCCTCCACCAGGGCGAAGACGAGCAGGGTGGCGCCGGCGGTGACGGTCAGGGCGCCGGGCAGGTCGAACCGGCGGCCCGCGGAGCCCGCCGGGTCGCGCGGGATGACGAACACGGCGGCCAGCGCGACGAGCCCGGCCAGCGGCACGTTGACGAAGAACACCGCGGGCCAGCCGAAGGCCTCGGTGAGCAGACCGCCCAGCAGCGCGCCGACGGTCAGGCCGCTGGCCCCGGCCCCGCCCCACACGGCGAGCGCCCGGTTCCGCTTGGGGCCCTCCTCGAACAGGGTGTTGATCAGCGACAGGGTGGACGGCAGCAGCAGCGCGCCGCCGATGCCCTGCACCGCCCGCGCCGCGACGATGACCTCCGGGCTGCCCGCCAGTCCGCCGGCCAGCGAGGAGACGGCGTACACGGAGAGGGCGAGCACGAAGATCCGGCGCCGGCCGAGCAGATCGGCGGCCCGGCCGCCGAGCAGCAGGAAGCCGCCGGCGAACACGACGTAGGCGCTGACGACCAGTTGCTGGGTCTGGCCGGGGAAGTCCAGATCGGCGCCGATGTCGGGCAGGGCGACGAACACGATGTTCAGGTCGAGGGAGAAGATCAGCTGCGCGAGCGCCAGCAGCGCCAGGCTCCAGCCCGGCCGGGCCCGGCCGGTGCCGGCCGGCTGCGTGTGCGGCCTGGGGGAGGGGGACATGGTCGGCCCTTCGGGTCATGGGCAGCGGCCCAGCTCATACGACAGTTCGCATAGTTGCGTACGATCGAACTTTCCCTCAATGGGGCCGTCGGAATCCGGCCATGTCGACGACGGTGGGCGGACTGGCGCATTCCGGTGCGCGATCTGAACGAGCGCCTGGCCGGACGGTCGCGCTACGGTGGAGCGGCGATCCCTCGCGACCCGGACCCCGGACGGAATCCGCCCGCGCATCCCTTCGACGGTGTCCGGAAAACGACCGTGGGCCGTCAAGGTGCCATCGAGTCCCGGTAGCTGACGCCCGGCCAGAAGCCTCTTGTCCCGGGCCGGGTCGGTGTGTTCTTGTGGTGACATCGGATGATCGGAAGGGGTGGCGGGGTGGAGTCGACGGCCGGGGCCGGACAGCTGCTGGCCATCAGCGACCTGCACATCGGCTATCCGGACAACCGCGCCCTCGTCGAGGCCATGCGGCCCGAGAGCGACGAGGACTGGCTGATCGTGGCGGGCGATGTCGCCGAGACCGTCGCCGACATCCGCTGGGCCCTCGGCACGCTCGCCGGCCGCTTCCGCAAGGTGCTGTGGGTGCCCGGCAACCACGAGCTGTGGACCCACCCGAGGGACCCGGTCACCCTGCGCGGCGTCGCCCGCTACGAACACCTGGTCGAGGTGTGCCGAGAGCTGGGCGTCGTCACCCCGGAGGACCCCTACCCGGTGTGGCGCGGCGCCGGCGGCCCGGCCGTCGTCGCCCCGCTGTTCCTGCTGTACGACTACTCGTTCCTGCCGGCCGGCTGCGCCACCAAGGCGGAGGGCCTGGCCTACGCGGAGGGCACGGGCATCGTCTGCAACGACGAGTTCCTGCTCCACCCCGACCCCTACCCGACCCGGGAGGCGTGGTGCCGGGCCCGGGTCGCCGAGACCGAGCGCCGGCTGGCCGAGCTGCCCGAGGACCTGCCGACCGTGCTGGCCAACCACTACCCGCTGGACCGGCACCCCACCGAGATCCTCTGGCACCCCGAGTTCGCCATGTGGTGCGGCACCGGGCTGACCGCCGACTGGCACCGCCGGTTCCGGGTCGCCACCATGGTCTACGGCCATCTGCACATCCCCCGCACCACCTGGCACGACGGAGTCCGCTTCATGGAGGTCTCCGTGGGTTACCCGCGCGAATGGCGCAAGCGTCCGGATCCCCCGGGAAGGCTGCGCCGCATCCTGCCGATGGAGGTCGAAGCAGGTGATCGAGGAGCTGCTCCCGGAGTCGGTCGTGGCCGTGGAGGCACACGCTGACGACCCGCTGTGGGAGACCCCGCTCTATCCGGCGGAGGAGGCGCTCGTCGTGCGCGCGGTGGCCAAGCGGCGCCGTGAGTTCGCCGCCGTGCGCGGCTGTGCCCGGCGCGCCATGGAGAAGCTCGGCGTACCTCCGCGGGCCGTGCTCAGCGGCGAGCGCGGCGCACCGCTGTGGCCGGCCGGGCTGGTCGGCAGCATGACCCACTGCGACGGCTACTGCGCCGCCGCGCTGGTGCGCGCCGCCGACCTCGCCTCCCTCGGCATCGACGCCGAACCGCACGGGCCGCTCCCGGAGGGCGTCGGCGACTCGGTGTTCCTGCCCGCCGAGTCCGCGCGGCTCGGCCGGCTGGCCCAGCGCCGGCCCGCCGTGCACTGGGACCGGCTCCTGTTCAGCGCGAAGGAGTCCGTCTACAAGGCGTGGTTCCCGCTCACCCGCAAGTGGCTGGACTTCTCCGAGGCCGACATCACCCTGGAACCGGACACCGGCGGCGAGTCGTACGGCACCTTGCGCGCCGAACTCCTCGTGCCCGGCCCGCTGGTCGGCGGCCGGCGCCTGCAGGTGTTCGAGGGCCGGTGGACCGTCCGGGACGGCGTGGCGGCGACCTCCGTCGTCGTCCCGCACGCGCCCGCGTCCCCGCGCCCCTGACGGCCGGTACTCCGCGCCCGTCGCATGGCACCGTTCGTGCCCCTGACGGCCGGTGCCGCGCGTACCGCCGGGCCGTCAGACGGGCGGGTACCCGTCGCGCAGCAGGCGGAAGAACTCCGCCTCGTTGCCGGCCAGCCCGGCGCACGCGAGCGCCTGTTCGGCCTCGGCCAGCACCGCGGGCGGGACGACGGCGGGCCGGCCGCCGACCGGTCCGTCGAGGGCGGCACGCACCGTGTGGAGCAGCCGCAGATACGCCTGGACGGCGGTGCGCTCACGGTCGGTCAGTACGGCGGTGGGCATCGGTCGGCTCTCCCCGGGGTAGGCGTCACGGTCACGCGCCCTGCGGCGCCGTGCGCCGCGTCCGCGGCGCACACCCCCAGCTTGCCGCCCGCCACTGACAATGCCGTCCGGCTCGGCCCGTGTTCGCCCGCTCAGCGCAGGCGCGGGAGGGAAACGGCCCCGCCCAGGGGCGCCGTACGGCCCGTGCGGGGGCCGCCTTCGCCGCGGGCGCCGTACGCGCGCGGCTCAGGACTCGGGGCGCTTGACGCTCTCCAGGAGCATGTCCAGCCATTCCGCGACCTTGTCCCGGTGCTGGTCGGTGGGCAACTGCGCGGCCCGCCAGGCGATTCCGCGCACCCCGTGGTCCTGGAGGAGCCGCTCCAGCGGATCCTCCGCGGCCTCGACGTCGGCCCGCTCCCGGTCCGCCAGCTTCTGCAGCAACTCCTGCTCGACCCGCTGCAACGCGCCCGCCAGCGCCTCGGGGTCCTCCGCGGTGAGGAAGCCGGCGTGCACCCGGAAGAAGCGCTGCAACGCGTCGCAGTGCTCCATGGTGGGCCGCCGGTCGCCGTTGATGAGGGCCCCGGCCTGCTGCCGGGACATGCCCGCGCCGTCGGCGATCTCCTGCTGGGTGTACCGGCGTCCGCCCGGCTTCAGCCGGGTGCGGCGCAGCAGGTCCAGGCGCTGCAGGAACCGGGCCTGGACGTCCGGCTCGCCCGCCGGCCGGCCGCTGAGCAGGGCCCGGACCACCGGTTCGGGCACCCCGCAGGCGATGGACAGCCGCCCGACGTCGAAGACCTCGGCGTGCGGGACGCCGAGCCGGTCGGCGAGCGCGGTGACGCGGGCGACGACGGCCGGCAGCTGGGCGGTCGCCGAGGCGCCCGGATCCTCGTAGCCATCCGTCACCGACAGAACTCCTACGTCTCTAAAGAGGGCTTCAGATGCGTCCGTGCTTCTCACGAGCGATCGCCGTGAACTTCCCGGAGAGTAGCCCCTGTCCGGAACTCACATCCAGGTGTCGCCACAACTGTGGCGAATTTCAGCCGTCAACCGGCATGAAATGCCACGATAGTTGACATGGCTCTTGCCTGGGCAGCAGGATCGCATCGCCGCGTGAAAGGCCGCAGAGGCAAGAGGGGTGACCTCCCGATGGCACATCAGGCAGGAGGGCAGCGGCCGGCACCGCGGCCCGTCCCCGACACTTGCGACACCCGGGCGTACCTCCAGGACTACGGGGCGCTGCTGGAGTACATGTCGTGTCCGTCCCTGGTCGTCGACCGCCAGTGGAACGTGGTCATGGCGAACCGGGCGTTCGAGGCGCTGTTCGGCGGCGTGCGCCCGCATCCGACGGCCATGCCGGGGGAGAACTTCCTGCGGTTCGTCCTGTTCCACCCGGACGCGGGCGAGATCCTCGGCGAGCACGAGCCGGACTGGTGCCTGCCGATGCTGGCCCAGCTCCGCACCGCCCTGGAGTCCAGCGGGCACGACCACGAACTCCAGGCCGTGCGGCGGGAGATCGCCCAGGACCCGATCATGGAGGCCGCCTACCGGCACGGCCTGCCGCACTGGATCCACGCCGTCGGCGAGGCCGCGACCCGCCTCGACGGCGCCGTACGCCTGCTGCACCACCCGGACCCGCGCCACGGGCGCACCGAGTGCCGCATCGTCGAGGAGGCGCCGCAGCCGCTGCGGGAGCTGGGCTACCGGCGCCTGACGATGGTGCTGCGCGAGCCCCGCCGCCCCGCCGCGCCGGTACGCCGTCCCCGCCGGACCCGGGGCGCCGCCTCCCACCTCACGGCCGTCCCGACGCCCGACAGCTGACCGGTCCGCCGGATCCGGGCGGCCCGCTCCCTACGCGGGATCGGCGGATGCACAGCAGCACCGCCAGACACGCCGGGCGCATGCCGGCCATCGGGGCGGTCGTCGCCCTCGCCGCCGGCCTGCTCGTCACCCTCGCCCCGGCCGGCCCGCGGCGCAACCCCGCCAAGGGCCGCCCGGCCACCGCGACCGGCCCGCGGAACGTCTACACGCCCGGCAAGGCGGTCGACGGCGACCCGGACTCCTCCTGGGAGTCGGCCGACAACGCCTTCCCGCGGTCCTGGACGGTGGACCTCGGCGCGTCCTGCGGCGTGCGCCGCCTGGTGCCGAAGCTGCCGCCGGCCGCCGCCCGGGGAGCGCGCACCCGGACCGTCGCGGTGCTCGGCGGCACCGACGGGGCGACCTGTGCGACGGTGGCCGGCGCCCAGGGCCGCCGCTTCGACCCGGCCACCGGCAACACCGCGACGGTCACCCTGCCCGGCGGCACGGACCCGCGCCATCTGCGCCTGACCGTCAGCGCCGACACCGGCCGGCCGGGCGGCCGGTTCAGCGAGGTGGAGGTGTATCCGTCCTGAGCCGGACACCGGGGGAGCCGGGCCCGGGCACCGGGGCGCGGCTCCCTCCTCAGCGCTCCAGCTCCCGGTGGGCCGTCTCCGGCAGCCGCAGGTACACCAGCGAGGACAGCAGGCACAGCGCGGCGACGTACCAGGGGAAGAGCCCGGAGCGGCCCAGTTCCTTGAACAGCGTGCCGACGTACGGGGCGGTGCCGCCGAACAGCGCCACGGTGAGCGAGTAAGGGAAGCCGATGCCGGCCGCGCGCACCCGGGGCGGGAAGACCTCGGCGTTGACGGCCGCGCTGACGGAGGTGAACCCGGTCAGCAGCACCATGCCCGCGCAACTCACCAGCAGGAGCACGGCGAAGGAGTCGCGCAGCAGGTGCAGCAGCGGCACGCACAGCACGGCGAAGCCCACCCCGAAGCCCAGCAGCAGCGGCCGGCGCCCCACCCGGTCGGACAGCAGCCCGCCGAGCGGCTGGAGCAGGGCGAAGAAGCCCAGCGAGACCGTGCTCGCGAGCAGCGCGTCCGACTTGTCGACGCCCGCGTTGAGTTCGGCGTACGTCGGCAGGTACGACGTCCAGGTGTAGTAGGCGAGGGTGCCGCCCGCGGTGATGCCGGCGATGAGCAGGGACTGGCGCGGATGGCGGCGCAGCGCCTCGAACAGGCCCGGCCGCGGCGCCTGCCGCTGCCCGGGGCTGCGGGTCTCCTCCGCGCCGCGCCGGATCCAGAAGCCGACCAGGCTGAACACCCCGCCGAGCCAGAACGGCACGCGCCAGCCCCAGCCGTCCATCGAGGGCTCGGCGAGCGTGTTCACGAGCAGGGTGGCGATGCCGGACGCGACCAGCTGTCCGGCGGTCGTGGAGACGTACTGGAAGCTGGAGAACAGCCCGCGCCGGCCCGGTCCCGCCGACTCCACGAGGAAGGTGGTCGAGGCCGCGAACTCGCCGCCCACCGACAGCCCTTGCAGCAGCCGCGCGGCGACCAGCACCACCGGGGCCGCGAGGCCCGCCGAGGCGTAGGTCGGGGTCAGGCCCACCAGCAGGCTGCTGCCGCCCATCAGCAGGATGGTGACGGTGAGGGCGGCCCGCCGGCCGCGCCGGTCGGCGACGGCCCCCATGAGCAGTCCGCCCACGGGCCGCATGAAGAAGCCGACCGCGAACACGGCGAACGTCGACAGCAGCGGCACCAGGGAGTTCCCGGCGCCCTTGGGGAAGACCGCGGCGGCGATGTAGGTGGCGAGAAACGTGTAGGCGTACCAGTCGTACCATTCCACGGCGTTGCCCATGGAAGCGGCGACAAGCTGTCGCGCGGGTCGCCTCGTCCGCTCCGGTGCCGTCGTCTGCTTGCCTGTCATGATCGCGTCCCTCCCCGGCCGGCGGGTGCCGCACACCTCATGTAGCGATGAGTTCACATCGGTGCCATCGCACCCTTCCCTGACGTTTGCTGCTCTTGGAACACTCGCTCCGCGCACGTTCCGTCATCCGGCGGCACCGTGCACGTCAGGATGAGAGGACCCTCGACCCATGCCCGAAGTCAACCGGCGGCGCTTCCTCCAACTCACGGGCGCCACCACGGCGTTCACGGCACTGGCCGGCAGCATCCAGCGTGCCGCGGCCCTGCCCGCCCGCTACCGCACCGGATCGGTGGACGACGTGGAGCACATCGTCGTCCTCATGCAGGAGAACCGTTCCTTCGACCACTACTTCGGCTCCCTGCGCGGAGTACGCGGCTTCGGCGACCCCCGCCCGGTCACCCAGAACGGCAGGTCCGTCTGGAAGCAGTCCGACGGCACGAAGGACATCCTCCCCTTCCACCCCGACGCCGACGACCTGGGCCTGGCCTTCATCCAGGACCTCCCGCACGGCTGGAACGACGGCCACACCGCGTTCAACGGCGGCAGGTACGACAAGTGGGTGCCCGCCAAGTCCGCGACGACGATGGCGTACCTGACGCGCGAGGACATCCCCTTCCACTACGCGCTCGCCGACGCCTTCACCGTCTGCGACGCCTACCACTGCTCGTTCATCGGCTCCACGGACCCCAACCGCTACTACATGTGGACGGGGTACACCGGCAACGACGGCCAGGGCGGCGGCCCGGTCCTCGGCAACGAGGAGAAGGGCTACGGCTGGACGACGTACCCCGAGCGCCTGGAGCGGGCCGGGGTCTCCTGGAAGATCTACCAGGACGTCGGCGACGGCCTGGACGCGAACGGCTCGTGGGGCTGGATCAACGACGCCTACCGCGGCAACTACGGCGACAACTCGCTGCTCTACTTCAACCGGTACCGCACCGCCCAGCCCGGCGACCCGCTGTACGACAAGGCCCGCACCGGCACCGACGCCCGCAAGGGCGAGGGCCTCTTCGACCGGCTGAAGGCGGACGTCAAGGCCGGCACACTGCCCCAGGTCTCCTGGATCGTCGCCCCCGAGGCCTTCACCGAGCACCCCAACTGGCCCGCGAACTACGGTGCCTGGTACGTCTCCCAGGTCCTGGACGCGCTCACCGCCGACCCCGACGTGTGGGCGAGGACGGCGCTGTTCATCACCTACGACGAGAACGACGGCTTCTTCGACCACGTCGTCCCGCCCCACCCGCCGGCCTCCGCCGCCCGGGGCAAGTCGACGGTCGACCCCGCGCCCGACCTGTTCAAGGGCGACGCCGGCCATGTGGCCGGCCCCTACGGGCTCGGCCAGCGGGTGCCGATGCTGGTCGTCTCCCCGTGGAGCAAGGGCGGTTACGTCTGCTCCGAGACCTTCGACCACACCTCGATCATCCGCTTCATCGAGCGCCGCTTCGGCGTCCGGGAGCCCAACATCTCGCCGTGGCGCCGTGCCGTCTGCGGCGACCTGACCAGCGCCTTCGACTTCTCCCGCCAGGACACCGCACCAGCGGCGCTGCCCTCCACGGCCGGCTACCGGCCGCCGGACCGCGACCGGCACCCGGACTACGTCCCCAAGCCGCCCGCCCAGGGCACCCTGCCCCGGCAGGAGCCCGGCAGCCGGCCCACCCGCCCGCTGAGGTACGCGCCCGTGGTGGACGGCGCCGCGGACACGGCGGCCGGCAAGTTCACCCTCACGTTCGCCTCCGGGGCGGGTGCCGGCGCGGCCTTCCTGGTGACGTCCAACAGCCGCACCGACGGCCCCTGGACCTACACCACCGAGGCCGGCAAGACGCTCTCGGACACCTGGAACTCGGTGTACTCCGGCGGCGACTACGACCTCACCGTGCACGGGCCCAACGGTTTCCTGCGCGTCTTCAAGGGCCGCAACAAGGTGGCCGGCCCCGAGGTCACCGCCCGGCACACGGGCGACGACATCGAGCTGACCTTCACCAACAAGGGCTCCGGCACGGCGCGGCTGAAGGTCACCGACGGTTACGGCGCCGCCCCGGTCACGGTGACGGTACGGCCCGGCGCGACCGTGAGGCAGACCGTGGGCCTCGCGGCGAGCAAGCGCTGGTACGACCTGACCGTGACCTCGGACGCCGACCCGGCCTTCCTGCGCGGCTTCGCCGGCCACGTGGAGAACGGACGGCCCGGCGTCAGCGATCCGGCGATCGCCACGGGGTGATCGGCCGATGAACACCGCTCCGTGCGGACTGGTCAGGTACCGGTCAGATCAGGGTAGTGTGCCCCGGTGACCACGCAATCCAACACCCCTGCCGGCTGGTACCCGGACCCGCACGGAGCCCAGAACACGCTCCGTTACTGGGACGGCACGCAGTGGACCGACCACACCAACCCGGGCCAGCAGGCCGCCGGGCAGGTCCCGCCGCAGCAGGCCCCGGCCCAGCAGGCCGCCTTCCCGCAGCAGCAGGCCGCCGCCGACCCCAAGGTCCAGCGCCAGGTGCAGCGGCAGGCCGGTGTCGCGGCCGGCGGCGCCGGCGGCGGCACCCTCTTCACCGAGCCCGTCCTGGTCGTGAACCAGAAGGCCAAGCTCATCGAGCTGACCAACGAGTACAAGGTCATGGACCAGAGCGGCCGGGAGATCGGTTCGGTCACCCAGGTCGGGCAGGGCATCCTGCGCAAGATCCTGCGCTTCGTCTCCAGCCTGGACCAGTTCCTGACCCACAAGCTGGAGATCCGCGACGCCCACGGCCGGCCGCAGCTGCTGCTGACCCGGCCCGCGAAGATCTTCAAGTCCCGGGTCGTCGTGACCCGCCCGGACGGCTCCCCGGTCGGCGAGATCGTCCAGAAGAACATGATCGGCAAGATCAACTTCGCGATGATGGCGGACGGCCGGCAGGTCGGCGCGATCAAGGCGGAGAACTGGCGCGCCTGGAACTTCGCGATCGTCGACCACGCGGACAGCGAGGTCGCCCGGATCACGAAGACCTGGGAGGGCCTGGCCAAGACGCTCTTCACGACCGCGGACAACTACGTCCTGCAGATCCACTACCAGCTGCCCGAGCCCCTGCTGAGCCTCGTGGTGGCGACCGCGCTGACGGTCGACACCGCGCTGAAGCAGGACGCGCGCGGCTGGGGGTGACCCGCGGCGGCAGGAAGAAGCGCGGCCGGTGCCGGCGGGGCCTCCCGCCGGCACCGGCCGTCGCCGTGTCCGTTCAGAGCGCGGTGAGATGCCCCGGCTGCTCCGGCTGCCGCGGCACCAGCGCGGGTCCCTCGTCGGCCGCTCGCGGCCCGCGCCGGCGTGCTGCCGGAGCCGGTTTCCCGGTGGCCGCACGCGGCCCGGGCCGGGAGCGGACCAGGGCCGGTTCCGCGGTGGCCGTGTCCGGCTCCAGGGCCAGTACGGCCGCCACCGGATGCTCCTCGTCCACCGCCGGGCCGCCGGGCCGGGGCGCCGCCCGGGTCAGGAGCAGCACACCCCAGGAGGCCAGTCCCGCGCCGACGACGGCCAGCAGCACCCCGCCGGCCCCGCCCCGCAGGCCCTGCCCCAGCAGGCTGAGGCCGATCACCGCGGCGGCCACCGGGTTGGCGAGGGTGACCACGGCCAGCGGCGCGCCCAGCCCGCCCCGGTAGGCGGTCTGGGACAGCAGCAGTCCGCCGACGGCGAACGCGGCGACGAGCACGGCGCCCACGATCACCTCGGTGCTCAGCACCGGCCCCGAACGGTCCGTGGCCGCCACCGTCACCGTCTGGGTGAGCGCGGACGCCACCCCGGAGGCGAAGCCGGACGCGGTCGCGTGCCGCAGGCCCGGCCGCGCGCCGGGCCAGGACAGCAGGCCGATGGCGGCGGCCGTCGCCCCCGAGACCGCCAGCGCCGCCGGCAGCGACAGCACCCGCGCGGGCGCCGGGCCGGACGCGGCGACCAGCAGCGCGGCCAGCCCCAGCAGGGTGAGCGCCGTACCGCGCCACTCCACCGCCCGCACCCGCCGCCCGGCCGCCCGCGCGCCCAGCGGCACGGCCGCGACCAGGGTGAGCGCGCCCAGCGGCTGTACGACGGTCAGCGGGCCGTACTTCAGGGCGACGACGTGCAGCAGCGCGGCGGCGGCGTTCAGTCCGACCGCCGACCACCAGGCGCCGGTGCCCAGCAGCCGCAGCAGCCCGGTGCCGGCGCTGCGCGCGGCCAGCCGTTCCTGGGCGACGGCGGCCAGTGCGTAGGCGACGGCCGACACCAGCGACAGGCCGAGGGCGGCCGGCGCGGCGGCGCTCACCGGCCCGCTCCCGCCAGGACGGGCTCCCGGGTGACCGGGAGGCCGGTGCCGCGTCCCGCCGTGGTGGCGGTGTGCCGGGGCCGGGGGACGGCGGCGAGGGCGAGGCCGAGCATCACCGTGGCCACGAGCGCGTCGAGCCAGTAGTGGTTCGCCGTGCCCACGATCACCAGCAGGGTGACCAGCGGGTGCAGCAGCCACAGACGGTGCCACCGGGAGCGGGTCGCCGCGATCAGGCCGACGGCCACCATCAGCGCCCAGCCGAAGTGCAGCGAGGGCATCGCCGCGAACTGGTTGGACAGGTGGTCGCTGGCGGGCGGGCCGTACACGGAGGGGCCGTAGACCCGGCCGGTGTCCACCAGCCCCGTTCCGGTCAGCATCCGCGGCGGGGCCAGCGGGAAGGTGAACGGCAGTACCAGGGCGGCCGTGGTGACCACCGCGAGGACCCGGCGGGCCCAGACGTAGTGCGCGGGCCGGCGTACGTACAGCCAGACCAGGAAGGCGAGCGTGGCCGGGAAGTGGACGGTCGCGTAGTAGGTGTTCGCCAGGTGGACGAGGGTGTCGCCGTGCAGCAGCGCGGACTGCACGGTGTTCTCGTGGGGCAGGTGCGCGGCCCGCTCCAGGTCCCACACGCGGCGAGCGTTGTGGAAGGCGTCCCCGGTGTGGCCGGTGGCCAGTCGGCGGCCCAGTTTGTAGACCAGGAAGAGCCCGGCGACCAGCAGGAACTCACGTATCAGAGGCGGACGTGCCGGGGTCGCCGGTGCCGCCTCCGCAGGCTCGGTTCGGGCATTCATCCCCCGGCCCCTTCACTGACGGTGGTGCGTGTGGTGGTGCGTACGCGCCCCGGCCGGTCGCCGGGACTGATCGATACGTTTCCGTACCGATACGCCAGTGTACCGATACGGCTGAGTACCGGTACACTGGCGTATCGATTGATGTGCGCCACACTGGAGACAGCACGAGTGAGGGGAAGCAGCGCATGACGTCGCAGGCCGCGGAGGGACCGGACACGGTTATCGCCTCGCGCCGCTCCAAGATCACGCCGGAGCGTGAGCGGGAGTTCTTCGACGCCGTGCTGGAACAGATCCGCGAGTGCGGCTACGACTCCGTCACCATGGAGGGCGTCGCCGCCAGCACCCGCTGCAGCAAGTCCACGCTCTACCGGCAGTGGAAGACCAAGCCGCAGTTCGTCGCGGCGGCGCTGCGGGCCAGCCGCCGGGTGCGGTTCGCCGGCATCGACACCGGCTCGCTCGCCGAGGACCTGCGCCAGGCCGCGCGGGCCGCGGGCGACTGGTCCGGCAAGGACACCCGGCTGCTCCAGGCGCTGGGGCACGCGGTGACCTCCGACCAGGAACTGGCCCGGGCGCTGCGCGAGGCGCTGATCCACCCGGAGATCGCCGCGCTGGAGGAGATGCTCGCCCGGGGCGTGGACCGCGGCGAGGTCCGGGCGGACCACCCCGCGCTGGAGTACATCCCCGCCATGATGTTCGGCGTTCTACGGGTACGGCCGGTCCTGAATGGGCAGTATGCCGACGCCGACTACCTGGTCCGGTTCGTGGAGGCGGCCGTGCTGCCCGCGCTCGGACTGGGATGAGACCCAGGCCGCCGTTCACGGGATGACTGAACGGCGACCTGCTCGCGCCGCACCGTGGGGACGGGGGCGGCGCGCACCCCGGCCGGGTGGGATTCCCCTTGAGCGGAGGGGAACCCCACCCGGCCGACTTGCGTTTCCGCTCCCGCCGCGCGGGGCGGGCCGGCGCGGATCCGGGTAACCGGGACCGGTGGGCGGTCGTTGGCGATGTGCTCCTCGGATGACCCTGGACGACCCTTCGAAGGGATCACGCCGGATGGCCGCCATCTGTCCGAACTGCCATCTGGCGGAAATGATCGCGTACGTCGTCAACGACGAGGGACTGCACCCCTTTCCGTGCCTGGAGTGCAACGCCGGCACACTCCGCTCGGGCCCGTACGGGCACCTCTCCGGAGCGGCGCCGTGCGCCACCGACGGCTGCCGGGGGTCCGTGCGCGACGACTACCAGTACGACACCAAGGGGCGCCTGTCCCGTCTGGACCGCATCAGGTGCCGGTTCTGCGGGACGGGCGCGGCGGGAGCCTGAGGCCGCCCGCCCGAAGCGCCCGGCCGGAGGCCCGGCCGGGCGCCGGTTGCGCGCCGCCCCGCCCGGGCCGGCACGGCCGGTGGCTACACGGCCTGTCCGTCGCCCGTGCCGGTGGCGGACGAGACCTTGATCCCCTTCACGATCCGGTCGATGACGGACGGTTCCCGGCCGACGTCCAGACCGAAGCGGACCACGACGATCCGGTCCGGGTCGTCGGGGGAGGGGAAGGCGACGGACTGGACGTAGCCGTCCGCGCCCTTGCTGGTGACCGCCTTCCAGCGCACCAGGTAGCCCTTCTGGCCGGCCACCGTCACCGCCTCGCTGGCCAGCACCTCGTGCGAGGTGATGGCGCCGTAGGTGGTGCCGCCGTAGGACTCCTTGGCGTTGGCCGCGATGTCCGCCTTCGCGACCTCCTCGGCGGTGTCCCCCTTGATCCGCAGCACGGCCGCGGGAGCCGTGTAGGCACCGCCCGCGGTGCAGGTCTGCGTCGTGTCGCCGGGGCACTTGTAGGTGTCCTCGGAGGTCACCTGCGCGCCCGCGCTCATCGTCCGGCCGGTCCAGCCCTTCGGCACCGGCAGGCTGATCCCGTTGACCGGGTCCGGCACCGTGCCACCGCCCTCGACCTCCGGCGGCCCGGACGGCCCCGGGGACGGCGACTCGCCACCGGACCCACCGGACCCGCCGGACCCGCCGGGTCCGTCCGGCCCGCCGGAACCCTCGGAGCCCCCGGACCCGCCGCCCGGGCCCTGCCCCTGCCCCTGCTGCCCCTGCCGGGAGCCCGCGCGGTCGCCGCCGCCGTCGTCCTTGGCGAGGGCGTACACGCCGACCCCGATGCTCGCCAGTACCGCGGCCGTCACCGCCACGGCTATCCCGGTGCGCAGCCCGCCCCGGGACCGGGCCGGCGGCTGCGCCGGATACGCGGGATACCCCGGGTGCCCGCCGTATTCCCCTGGAGCCGGGGCGCCCGGCCGCGCCTGCGGTGCCGGGGGACCCCACGGGGCGGCCGTGCCCGCCGGGCGGGTCCGGTCCGTCCAGGCCGTGCCGTCCCACCAGCGCTCGGTGGGCGGGCCGTCGTTCGTCTGCCCGGGGTCGGGGTACCACCCGGGAGGAGTCGCCTGCGTCATGCCCCCACGGTATGAGGTGACGGTGAAAGCGGGATGAGAGGATCCGCCGCCCCTTCGGGCGAACCCGGGCAAACCATCAGTGACCTCCCGCCGGTGTCGTCCGTGCGTACCGCCCTTCACCCGGCCGGGCAGCACCTGCGCCGACCACCCCCGCGGGCCCCGCCGGACGGCTACGCTCGGTGCCGGTGTGTCACGCGTGCGGCCCGGGGAGGGAACGGATGACGGACGGACGGCCATCGGCGGCCGGCTCGGCACCCCTGTGGGAGCGGGACACCGAGATCGCCACCGCCGTGGCGGCGCTCGACGCCCTGTGCGCCGGCCGGAACTCGGCGGGCGGCCTGCTCGTCTTCCGCGGCAAGGCCGGACTCGGCAAGACCGCGCTGCTGGCCGAGATCCGCCGCATGGCCGAGCGCCGCGGCTGCGCCGTCTGGTCCGCCCGCGGCGCCGAGACCCTCGGATCCGTCCCGTTCCACGTACTGCGCCAGCTGCTCCAGCCCGCGCTGCTGTCCCTCCCGGACGAGGAGGCCCGCGAGTACCTGGGCGACTGGCACGAGATTGCCGGCCCCGCCCTCGGCATAACCCGACCGCGCGCGGACAAGGCCGACCCGTACTACGTCCGCGACGGACTCGTCGCCGCCGTACGCCGCATCGCCCGCCGGGCCTGGCCGCTGGTGCTGCTCCTCGACGACGCCCACTGGGCCGACCCGGAGACCCTGCGCTGGCTCGCCGCGTTCGCCGAGCGCCTGGCCGACGTGCCCGTCCTCGTCGTGGTCGCCCGCAGGCCCGACCGGACCGGCGGGGCCGGCGCCCGTCATCTCGACGCGGCCGCCGCCGCCGCGGGCCGGCCGGTCAACGACCTCAGCGCCCTCACCCCGGACGCCACCGCCGGACTCACCCGCGCCACCCTCGGCCCGTACGCCGACGACGCCTTCTGCCGCGAGGTCTGGGCGGTCACCGACGGCAACCCCTACGAGACCGTCGAACTCCTCGCCAAGGTGCACGACAGCGAACTGCGGCCGGTCGAGGCGCACGCCGGGGAGCTGCGCGCGCTCAACCGCGCGGCCCGCGGCGGCGGACTGGTCGACCGCATCAGGAGCCTCGGCCTGGAGGCCACCCGGTTCGCCTGGGCCGCCGCGATCCTCGGCACCGGCATCACCGTCGGCATGGTCGCCCGCCTCGCCACCATGGACGAGGACCTCGCCCGCGAGTGCGCCGACGTACTGTGCACCGCCCGCATCCTCACCCGCCCCCAGCCGTCCGGCGGCGAACGGGACGCGGGCGAGCTGGAGTTCGTCCACCCGCTCATCGCCACCGCCGTCTACCAGTCCATCCCCTCCGGCGTGTGCACCGCCATGCACGGCGTCGCCGCGCGGATCATCACCGAGCTGGAGCGCGGCGCCGCCGAGGCCGCCCGGCACCTGCTGAAGGTGCACCCGGACGAGGACGAGGAACTCGTCGAGCAACTGCGCCAGGCCGCCCGCGAACACCTCGCCGTCGGCGCCCCGGACGCGGCCCGCCGCTGCCTGGAACGCGCGCTGCGGGAACCGCCCCGCCCCGAGGCGCACGCGCACGTGCTGTACGAACTGGGCTGCGCCACCCTGCTGACCAACCCCGCCGTCTCCATCGACCAGCTGCGCAGCGCGCTCGGCATGCCCGGCCTCGACGGGGACGACCGGGTGCACGCCGTCGTCCGCCTCTCGCAGGCCCTGCTGCACAACGACCAGCTGGAGGAGGCGGTCCGCACGGTCGGCACCGAGGCCGCCCGGCACGCGCCCGGCCCGGACCGGCTGCGGCTCCAGGCGTTCCAGTTCATGTGGGAGGGCATCCACGGCGAGACCGTCGCCCCGGACCGCTCCCGGCGCCTCGCCGAACTCGCGGGCACCTGCACCGGCCGCGACAACGCCGAACGCGCCCTGCTGATCCTGCGCGCCTTCGACGCCATGGCCCACGGCGAGAGCGCCGACGCGGTCGTCGACCTGTGCGACCGCGCCCTCGTCAACGGCCGCCTCGCGCCCGGCCTCGGCTGGACCGACCCCGAGTGGGGCATGGAACTGCTGATGATGCTCGGCAGCGCGTACGCCTACGCCGACCGGCTCGACCGCGCCGAGAGCCTGTTCTCCGAGGCCCGGCGCGTCTACACCTCGGCCGGGTGGCGCGGCGTCCACCTCTCCCTGGCCAACGCCTTCCTCGGCCTCGCCTACCGCAGACAGGGCCGGCTGCCCGACGCCGAGTCCACCCTGCGCGAGGCCGTGCGCCTCGCCGAACGCGTCGGCCGCCGCCTGCCGTTGTACTGGTCGGCCACCTGCGGGCTGGTCGACACGCTGCTGGCCCGCGGCCACGTCGAGGAGGCCTGGTCGGTCGCCGAGCAGTACGGCTTCGCGCCGCCGTACCCGTCCACCATCGTGCTGCCCGACATCCGCTCGGTGCGCGGCCGGCTGCTGCTCGCCGTCGGCCGCACCGCCGAGGGCGTCGGCGAGCTGGAGGCCGCCGAGAAGACCGCCGCCTCCCGCGGCGGCCACAACCCGGTCCTCGCGCCCTGGTCCGTCGACCTCGCCCGGGCCCTCGCCGCCTCGGACCCGGCCCGCGCCACCCGGCTCGCCGCCGACGCCCGCGAGCAGGCCGAGCGGTTCGGCACGGACACCGCCATCGGCGAGGCCCTGCGCTGCGCCGCCGCGCTGGAGACGGGCCAGCGCGCGGTACGGCTCGCCGCCCGGGCCGTGGCCTATCTGGAGGCATCGCCCTGCCAGTACGAGCACGCGGCGGCCCGGATCGAGTACGGCATCGCCGCGGGCTCGGCCGCGGACCTCACCCGGGGCCTGGACCTCGCCCGGCTGTGCGGCGCGGACGGCCTGGCGGCCAAGGCCCGCCAGGCGCTGGCGGCAGGGCCGGATCCGCGCTGAGCCGGGCGAGGCCCGGCAGTCCGGCAACCGTCCGGCGAGCGCGTCCGGCCGGTGCCGCACCGGGGCCGCGGGCGGCCCCTTGCGCGACGGGGGCCGGGTGCGGCACACGGCTCACGGCGTCGCCGCTCAGCACGCCGGGCCGGTGGACATGCCCCCGGCCCGGGCGCACCGCACCCCCGGCCACGCGCCGCCGCCGGGACCGGCGGGGCCGCCCTCGGTGCCGCTCAGGCGGTCTCCTCCTCGGCGAGCACCCGCTGGGCCGTCGCGAACGCCGAGTTGGCCGCCGGCACCCCGCAGTACACGGCCGTCTGCAGCAGCACCGCGCCGATCTCCTCCGGCGACAGCCCGTTCCGGCGCGCCGCCCGGACGTGCATGGCCAGCTCGTCGTAGTGGCCGTGCGCGACCAGCGCCGTCAGAGTGATCATGCTGCGCTCGCGGCGCGACAGCGTCGGGTCGGTCCAGATCTCGCCCCAGGCGTAGCGGGAGATGAAGTCCTGGAAGCGGGCGGTGAACGGGTTCTGCCGGGCCTGCGCGCGGTCCACGTGGGCGTCGCCGAGCACCTGCCGGCGCATCGCCAGCCCGCTCGCCGGCGGCCCGTCCAGCCGGGTGCGCAGCGCGGCCAGCACGGCCCGGGGGACCTCGGCCGGGGCCAGGTGGGAGGCCCCGGGCAGCTCCACCAGCGCCGCCCCCGGCACCGCGTCCGCGATCTCCCGCAGGTGCGCGGGCGGGGTCGCGGGATCCTCCCGGCCGGCCACGAGGAGTGTCGGTACGGTGATCCGGGCGAGCCGGTCGCGCAGGTCGAACGCGGCGAGCGCGTCGCAGCAGGCCGCGTACGCCTCCGGGTCGGCCGACCGGTGGTCCCGGATCAGTTCCGGCACGCTGAATCCGGGGGTGAACCAGCGTGCGCCGGCGCTCTCCACCAGCCACTCGAGGCCCTCGCGGCGCACCCGCTCGGCCCGCTCCCGCCAGGGCGCCGCCCCGCCGAAGTGGGCCGAGGAGCACAGCAGCGCCAGCGAGGTCAGCCGCTCGGGGTGGTGGACGGCCAGGTGCAGGCCGACCGCGCCGCCCAGGGACACGCCCGCGTAGGCGAACCGGTCGATGCCGAGGGCGTCGGCCAGCGCCAGCACCAGCGCGGCCAGGTCGCCCACGGTCGCGCCCGGCCCGATCAGGTCCGCCGCCGAACCCCCGTGCCCCGGCAGGTCCCAGCGGACCACCCGGTGGCTCGCGGACAGCTCGGGCGCCACCCGGTCCCACAGGGCCAGCGAGGTGCCGAGCGAGGGTCCGAGCAGCAGCGGCGGCGCGGAGGCGGGGCCTTCCGCGCGGTGGTTGAGGAGGGTCACGGTCAACGTCGCTCCAGAGCACGGTCGGTGAGCAGTCCGGCGAAGCCGGTGTAGCGGGCTGGGTCGGTCGCCTCGTCCAGGTCCAGGCCGGCCAACTCCTCCTGTTCACCGAGGAGGTCCCGCAACGGGCGGTCCTCGGCATGGGCGCGGCGGGCCAGTTCGGTCAGCAGCTCCCCGGCCCGCGCCCGGCCGAGGACGGGCGTGAGGAGGGCGGTCAGCCGCTCGGAGACGATCAGTCCCCGGGTGCGGAAGAGGTTCCGGCGCATCGCGTCCGGGTGCACGCGCAGCCCCTCGGCCAGCTCCGCCGCGTGCCCGGCCGCGCCGCCCACCAGCCGGAGCAGATCGCGCAGCGGCTCCCACTCGGCGTGCCAGGCGCCGGCCGGCCGTTCGTCCTCGGCGGCCAGCGAGCCGTACAGCGTCGCCGCGAGCTGGGGAGCGCGCCGGGCGGCGGACGCGAGGAGGGTGGCGCGCACCGGGTTCGCCTTGTGCGGCATGGCGGACGAGCCGCCGCCGCTGCCCTCGCTCACCTCGCCGGTCTCGGTGCGCGACAGCGTCAGCACGTCCACGGCGAGCTTGCCCAGCGCGCCCGCCGTGAAGGCCAGGCACCCGGCCAGGTCCGCGACCGGCGTGCGCAGCGTGTGCCACGGCAACGCCGGTGCGGCGAGGCCGAGTTCACGGGCGTACGCCTCCGTCAGCGCGGCCGGGTCCGGGGCGCCGTACGCCCGGAAGGCCGCCAGGGTGCCGGCGGCCCCGCCGAGCTGGGCGGGGAGCGAGCCGCGTACCCGGGCGAGGCGGTCGCGCGCGTCCAGGACCAGCGCCCGCCAGCCGGCCGCCTTCAGCCCGAACGTGGTCGGTACGGCGTGCTGGGTGAGCGTCCGGCCCGGCAGCACGGTGTCCCGGTGCCCGGCGGCGAGGCGGGCCAGCGCCCGCTCCGCGCGCCCGAGGTCGGCCAGGACCGGGCCGAGGGCGCGCACGGCGACCAGCATCGTCGCCGTGTCCATGATGTCCTGGCTGGTGGCGCCCCGGTGCACATAGGGGCCGTACTCCGGGCCGGCCGCCGCGGTCAGGTCGGCGGCCAGCGGGATGACCGGGTTGCCGCCGCCGGCGGCACGGGCGGCCAGGGAGGGCAGGTCGAACCGGGCCGGGTCGGCGGCCTCGGTCACCGCCGCGGCGGCCCCGGCCGGGGCGAGCCCCAGCGCGGCCTGCGCCCGGGTCAGCGCGGCCTCGGCGTCGAGCAGCGCCCGCAGGTACGCGGGGTCGCCGGTCTCGGACGCGGCGCCCGCCGCCCCCCGGCCGGGGTCCAGCAGGCCGGTGTCGGCGCAGGATGAGGACTCGGATGTCACTGGAACTCCAGGAAGACCGTCTCGCCTTCGCCCTGAAGGCGGATGTCGAAACGGTAGGTGCCGTTCCCCTCGTCGCCCGCGATCAGCGTGTCGCGCCGCTCGCCCACCCGGGCCAGCAGCGGGTCGGCGGCCAGCGCGGCGTCGTCGCCCGGCAGGTAGATCCGGGTGAACAGGTGGACCAGCAGGCCGCGCGCGAAGACGCAGACGCCGAGGTACGGCGCGCTGCGCCCACGCGCGCCGGGGCGCAGCGTACGCGCGTACCAGTGGCCGTCCGCGTCCGTCTGGATCCGTCCCCAGCCGGTGAACTCCACGCCGTTGCGCCCCAGGAAGCCGCCCGTGGCCGGGTCGCGGCGCAGGGAGCCGTCCACCCGCGGCACCGTGCCGTCCGGGCGCGGGCCCCACAGTTCGATCAGCGCGTCGGGCAGCGGCTCGCCGGTGCCGTCGAGGACGTACCCGTGCACGGTGACCGTGTCCGGGTGGCCGAGCGGGGCGATCTCCTCGCCGCCGCGGAACGGCAGCGCGTAGCCGTAGAACGGGCCGACCGTGTGGGACGGGGTGGGCAGCACCCGCTCCGGGCTGCCCGGGTCGATGATGGTCATGGCGGTCAGCGTCCTTCTTCGATCCAGGTGGCGGCCGGGCCGTCCAGCACGATGTCCCAGTGGTAGCCGAGGGAGAACTCGGGCACCGACAGGGCGTGGTCGTAGGTGGCGACCAGCCGCTGCCGGGCCGCGTCGTCCGTCACCGACTGCAGGATCGGGTCGTACGGGAACAGCGGGTCGTTCGGGAAGTACATCTGGGTCACCAGCCGCTGGGTGAACGCCGTGCCGAACACCGAGAAGTGGATGTGGGCCGGGCGCCAGGCGTTCACGTGGTTGCGCCAGGGGTAGGGGCCCGGCTGGATGGTGGTGAAGCGGTAGCGGCCGTCGGCGTCGGTGAGGGTGCGGCCGACCCCGGTGAAGTTCGGGTCCAGCGGCGCGTCGTGCTGTTCGCGCTGATGGGCGTAGCGGCCTGCCGAGTTGGCCTGCCAGATCTCGACCAGCTGACCGCGGACCGGCCGCCCGTCGCGGTCCAGCAGCCGCCCGGAGACCGTGATGCGCTCGCCGAGCGGCTCCCCGGTGTGCTGCCGGGTGAGGTCGCTGTCGACCTCGGTGATGTCACGCTCCCCGAAGGCGGGGGAACGCAGCTCCACCAGCTCCGGGTCCCGACGCGTGTCGATCGCCACAGGGGGCTGCTTCGGGTGGCGCAGCACGGAGGAACGGTACGGCGCGTAGTCGCGGCGCGGATGGTGCTCGACGGGCGCTCCGTCGGCGACGCGCTTGGCGTACGCGGCGCGTTCGGCGGCGATCTCCTGATCGATGTCCTGCTGGGTGAGAGCCATGGTGTTACTGACGCTTCCTTATCGTTCGAGGACGAGGGCGAGGCCCTGGCCCACGCCGATGCAGAGGGTGGCCACGCCGGTGCCGGAGCCGCGGCGGGCGAGCTGATGGGCGACCGTCCCGGCGAGCCGGGCCCCGGAGGCGCCGAGCGGATGGCCGAGCGCGATGGCGCCGCCGAGGGGGTTGAGGACGGCCGGGTCGAACTCCGGCCATTCGGCGAGGCAGCCGAGCACCTGCGCGGCGAACGCCTCGTTCAGTTCCAGGACCGACAGATCGCCGAAGCCCTTGCCGGCCTTGGCGAGGGCCCGGTTGACGGCCTCCACGGGCGCCAGCCCGAAGTACTGCGGGTCGGTCGCCGACAGGCCGGTCGCGCTGATCCGGGCCAGCGGCTCCCGGCCGGTGGCCCGCAGACCCTCCTCGTCGGCGAGGAGCAGGGCCGCGGCGCCGTCGTTCAGGGGGGAGGCGTTGCCTGCGGTGACCGTGCCGCCCTCGGCGCGGAAGGCGGGCCTCAGCTGCGCCATGGCGGCGAGGGAGGCGTCCGGCCGTACGCACTCGTCGGCGGCGAAGTCCACCGGTTCGGCCTTGCGCCGCGGGACGGGGACGGGCGCCAGCTCGGCGTCGAAGAGACCCCGCTCCCGGGCGGCGGCGGCCTTGTGGTGGGAGGCGAGGGCGAACTCGTCCTGCCGCTCCCGGGTGATGCCGTGCTTGTCGGCGATTCTTTCGGCGCTCTCGCCCAGCGGGATGGTCCACTGCGGGTCCATCCGGGGGTTGACCATGCGCCAGCCGAGCGTGGTCGAGTACAGCTCGGTGTGGGCGGCCGGGAACGGGCTGTCCGCCTTCGGCAGGACGTACGGCGCCCGGGTCATGGACTCCACCCCGCCCGCCACGGCGAGAGACGCGTCGCCCAGGGCGATGGCGCGGGCCGCCTGGACCACCGCCTCCAGGCCGGAGGCGCACAGCCGGTTCACGGTCACGCCGGGCACGGAGGTCGGCAGTCCGGCGAGCAGCGCGGCCATCCGGGCGACGTTGCGGTTCTCCTCGCCGGCGCCGTTGGCGTTGCCGAGGTAGACGTCGTCGATCCGGGCCGGGTCCAGCTCCGGGGTGCGGGCGAGGAGCGCGCGGAGGGTGTGGGCGGCCAGGTCGTCGGGGCGGACGGTGGCCAGGGCGCCGTTGTACCGGCCGAACGGGGTGCGGACGGCATCGACGATGTACACGGACTTGGGCGTGTGAGCGCGGTTCACAGCAGACTCCCCGCAACGGTCAGTTCCGCGTCGGTCCGGGCGATGACCTCGTCCACGCTCACGCCCGGCGCGGTCTCGGCCAGCGTCAGCCCGTCCTCGGTGACGTCCAGGACCGCCAGGTCCGTGATGACCCGGTTCACACACCCCTTGCCTGTGAGCGGCAGTGTGCACTCCTCGAGGATCTTCGCCGAGCCGTCCTTCGCGGTGTGCGTCATCACCACGATCACCTGCCGGGCCCCGTGCACCAGGTCCATCGCGCCCCCGATCCCGGTCACCAGCTTCCCGGGCACCGCCCAGTTGGCCAGGTCGCCCCGGGCGGACACCTGCATCGCACCGAGCACGGCCACGTCGATGTGCCCGCCCCGGATCATCGCGAACGACAGCGCCGAGTCGAAGAAGGAAGCGCCCGGCAGCACCGTCACGGTCTCCTTGCCCGCGTTGATCAGATCGGGATCGACCTGGTCCTCCGTGGGGTACGGACCGGTGCCCAGAATGCCGTTCTCCGACTCCAGGACCACCTCGACGCCCTCGGGCAGATGGTTCGGGATCAGCGTCGGCAGCCCGATCCCCAGGTTCACGTACTGGCCGTCCCGCAGCTCACGCGCCGCGCGGGCGGCCATCTCCTCGCGTGTCCAGGCCATCAGCCGCTCACCGTCCGGAACTCGATCCGCTTGTCCGCCGCCTGCTCCGGGGTGAGCGGCACCACCCGCTGCACGAAGACGCCCGGCACGTGCACCGCGTCCGGATCGAGTACGCCGGGCTCGACCAGCTCCTCCACCTCGGCGATGGTGATCCGGCCGGCCATCGCGGCCAGCGGGTTGAAGTTGCGGGCCGACCTGCGGAACACCAGGTTGCCGTGCTGGTCCCCGCGCGCGGCCCTGACCAGCGCGAAGTCGGTGCGGATGCCCCGCTCCAGCACGTACTCCACACCGTCGAACTCCCGCACCTCCTTCGGCGGCGAGGCCAGCGCGACCCCGCCCGAGCCGTCGTAGCGCCAGGGCAGCCCGCCCTCGGCGACCTGGGTGCCGACGCCGGCCGGGGTGTAGAAGGCGGGGATGCCGGCGCCGCCCGCGCGCAGCCGCTCGGCCAGCGTGCCCTGCGGAATCAGCTCCAGCTCCAGCTCACCCGCCAGGTACTGGCGGGCGAACTCCTTGTTGCCGCCGATGTACGAGCCGGTCACCCGGGAGATCCGGCCCGCGGCCAGCAGCACCGCCAGCCCGGACTCCATCGCCCCGCAGTTGTTCGACACCACGCTCAGTGCGCCGACACCGCGCTCGTACAGCGCCTGGATCAGCACGTTCGGCACACCGCTGAGCCCGAACCCGCCGACGGCGAGGGACGCGCCGTCCGGCACATCGGCCACCGCCTCGACGGCGCCGGCCACCACCTTGTCCATCCGTGAAGCTCCGTCTCTCCCGCCCAGATAGTCAGGGCACTGAGTATTTGGCTGAGGTGCCGCTCACGCTGCCATCGGAGACGTACGCCGTCAAGACCTGGATTTCTCCCACCGCGCACAACAGGACAGCCGGTCCGGCGTCCGGGTATCGTTCAGTGCACCAACGAATCGATCAGGGGAGCGCACATGGCCGCGGTGGACCTCGCCACCCATCCCGGACACCTCGCCCGGCGGCTCCAGCAGGCGCACTACCTGCTGTGGAACACGATGGTCTCCGAGGAGATCACCTCGCCGCAGTTCGCGGTCATGAACGCGCTCGTCGCCGAGCCCGGACTCGACCAGCGGACCGTGGGGGAGCGGGTGGGCCTCGACCGCTCCACGATCGCCGAGGTGATCAGCCGCCTCGACCGCCGGGGACTGCTGCACAAGGTGCGCGACCCGCGCGACGGCCGGCGCTTCTTGCTCCGCCTCACCGACGAGGGCGCACGCACCCACCGCAAGCTGTCCGTGCGCACCGCCCGGATGAACCAGGTGTTCCTCGCCCCGCTGTCCGCCGAGGAGCAGAGCCTGTTCTTCGACCTGCTCCGCCGGGTCGCCGACGCGGCCGAGGACCTGCGCCATCCGGCCGAGCCCCTGGCCGCCCGGGGCTGACCGCGCCGCTCCCGCTGACTGCCGCCGCCCCCGCCTGCCGGGTTCGGCGCCGGTCCGCCCGGGTACCCGGCCGCCACGCCCACGGACGAGGCGGTATGTGACCGAGGGAGTGTGACGCATGAAGGCAGTCACCTGGCAGGGAAAGCGCGACGTCCGGGTCGAGGACGTGCCCGACCCGCGGATCGAGGAACCCACGGACGCCGTCATCCGCGTGACGTCCAGCGGACTGTGCGGGTCCGACCTGCATCTGTACGAGGTGCTCACCCCGTTCATGACCCCGGGTGACATCCTCGGCCACGAGCCCATGGGCATCGTGGAGGAGGTCGGCCCCGAGGTGCCGAACCTGCGGCCCGGCGACCGGGTCGTGGTGCCGTTCCAGATCGCCTGCGGGCACTGCTTCATGTGCGACACGGGCCTGCCCACCCAGTGCGAGACCACCCAGGTCACCGGCGAGGGCATGGGCGCCCCCCTGTTCGGCTACACCCGCCTGTACGGCGCCGTGCCCGGCGGCCAGGCCGAGTACCTGCGGGTCCCGCAGGCGCAGTTCGGCCCGATCAAGGTCCCCGAGGGCCCGCCGGACGACCGGTTCGTCTACCTCTCCGACGTGCTGCCCACCGCCTGGCAGGCCGTCGAGTACGCCGCCGTCCCGCCCGGCGGCACCCTCGCGGTCCTCGGCCTCGGCCCGATCGGCGACATGGCCTGCCGGATCGCCAGGGCCCGCGGTGCCGAGCGGGTCCTCGGGGTCGACCTGGTGCCCGAGCGGCTGGCCCGGGCCCAGCGGCGCGGGGTCGAGACGTACGACCTCAGGGCCTTCGACGACGAGAAGGCACTGGTGCACGCCATCCGGGACGTGACCGGCGGCCGGGGCCCGGACGCCGTGATCGACGCCGTCGGCACCGAGGCGCACGGCAGCGCCGCCGCCAAGCTCGCCCAGACGGCGACCTCGATGATGCCCCGCAAGCTCAGCGGTCCGCTCGCCGAACGCTTCAGCATCGACCGCCTCGGCGCGCTGTACATGGCGATCGACCTGGTCCGGCGCGGCGGCACCATCTCGCTGAGCGGCGTCTACGGCGGCATGGCCGACCCGATGCCGATGCTCACCCTCTTCGACAAGCAGATCCAGCTCCGCATGGGCCAGGCCAACGTCCGCCGCTGGACGGACCAGATCGTCCCCTACCTGACGGACGAGGACCCGCTCGGCGTCGACGACTTCGCCACGCACCGGGTGCCGCTGGCACAGGCCCCGCACGCGTACGAGATGTTCCAGCGCAAGCAGGATGGCGCCGTCAAGGTCCTGATGCGGCCGTAGCGCGCACCAACCGGCCGCCGCGCCTGCCGGCCCGCGGACTTGCCGGCCGTGGCGCCTGCCGGCCCGCCGGCGCACCGGTCGCGGTCGCTCAGCCGCCCTTCTCGCCGAGAACCTCCGCCAGGTCGTAGCGCACCGGCTCCTCCAGCTGGGCGTAGGTGCAGCTGTCCGGCGTACGGTCCGGGCGCCAGCGGCGGAAGCGGGCCGTGTGCCGGAACCGCTGCCCGTTCTCCATGTGGTCGTAGGCCACCTCGGCCACCCGCTCCGGCCGCAGCGGCACCCACGACAGGTCCTTCTTCCCGGACCAGCGGCTCGGCGCCCCCGGCAGCCGGGCCGTCTCGTGCGCGGCCTCGTCCGCCCAGGCGGCCCACGGGTGCCCCGAGACGTCGTCCATCCGCAGCGGCCGCAGTTCCTCGGCCAGTTCGGCGCGCCTCTTCATGGAGAACGCGGCCGACACGCCGACATGCTGGAGCCGGCCCCGCTCGTCGTACAGCCCCAGCAGCAGCGAGCCCACCACCGGTCCGCTCTTGTGCAGGCGGTACCCGGCGACGACCACGTCCGCCGTCCGCTCGTGCTTGACCTTGAACATGGCCCGCTCGTCCTGGAGATAGCGCAGGTTCGGCGGCTTGGCCACGACCCCGTCCAGTCCGGCGCCCTCGAACTGCTCGAACCACCGCCGGGCCACCTCGATGTCGGCCGTCGAGGGGGCCACGTGCACCGGCGGGGTCGCGTGGGCGAGGGCCCGGTCCAGCAGGGCACGGCGGTCGGTGAGGGGCACGTCGAGCAGGGCGTGGTCGTCCAGGGCCAGCAGGTCGAAGGCGACGAAGGACGCCGGGTTCTTCTCGGCCAGCATCCGCACCCGGGAGGCCGCCGGGTGGATGCGTTCGGTCAGCGCGTCGAAGTCCAGCCGCCCGCCGCGCGCGATCACGATCTCCCCGTCCAGCACGCACCGCTCGGGCACCCGCTCCCTCAGCGCCTCGACCAGCTCGGGAAAGTACCTGGTCAGCGGCTTGCCGGTGCGGCTGCCCAGCTCGACCTCGGCACCGTCGCGGAACACGATCGACCGGAAGCCGTCCCACTTCGCCTCGTAGTGCATCCCCGGCGGGATCTTCGCCACCGACTTGGCGAGCATCGGCTTCACGGGCGGCATGACGGGCAGATCCATGCTCCGATTCTGCTCGCATGCATATGGCTTCGCCCGGTATGCGAGGTATACGGGGTGCGCCTACGGTGGCCGCATGGGCGATGCGGTGGAACTGGAGGTGGGCGGCCGGACCGTACGGCTGTCCAGCCCGGACAAGGTGTTCTTCCCGGAGCGGGGCTTCACCAAGCTGGACCTCGCCCGGTACTACGCCTCGGTCGCCCCCGGCATCCTGCGTGCCCTGCGCGAGCGCCCCACCACCCTGGAGCGCTACCCGGACGGCGTCGGCGGCGAGTGGTTCTTCCAGAAGCGGGCCCCCAAGGGCATGCCCGACTGGATCCCGACCGCCCACATCACCTTCCCCAGCGGGCGCAGCGCCGACGAGATGTGCCCCACCGAGGAGGCCGCCGTGGTGTGGGCCGCCCAGTACGGCACCCTCACCTTCCACCCCTGGCCGGTCCGCGCCACCGACGTCGACCACCCCGACGAGCTCCGCATCGACCTCGACCCGCAGCCCGGCACCGACTACGACGACGCGGCCCGCGCCGCGGGCGAACTGCGCGCGGTGCTGGACGAGTTCGGCGGACTGCGCGGCTGGCCGAAGACCTCCGGCGGCCGGGGCCTGCACGTCTTCGTCCCCATCGAGCCCCGCTGGACCTTCACCCAGGTGCGCCGCGCGGCGATCGCGGTCGGCCGGGAGATGGAACGCCGGATGCCCGGGCACGTCACCATCAAGTGGTGGAAGGAGGAGCGCGGGCGCCGCATCTTCCTCGACTACAACCAGACGGCCCGGGACCGCACCATCGCCTCCGCCTATTCGGTGCGCCCCCGCCCGCACGCCCCTGTCTCGGCCCCCCTGCGCTGGGAGGAGGTCGGCGTCGCCCACCCCCGCGACTTCGACCTCGCCACCATGCCGGCCCGGTTCGCCGAACTCGGCGACGTGCACGCCGACATGGACGACCACGCCTACTCCCTGGACGCGCTGCTGGAACTGGCCCGCCGGGACGAACACGACCACGGCCTGGGCGACCTGCCGTACCCGCCGGAGTACCCGAAGATGCCCGGCGAGCCCACCCGCGTCCAGCCGAGCCGGGCCCGCCGCACACCACCGGACTGAGCCGCCCCCGCCTCGCCCGGAGGGATCACGGCGGGACGGTCCGGGTGCCGGCCCGGGCTTGGCCCCGGACCACCCCCGGCGCCCCTCGCCGGCGTCCCGCGCGGTACGCGGCCCGGCCGGCAGCACACGGTGCACGCCCCGGCCTGCCGCGGCACCGGCCCGGGCGGCACCCCGCGGCTATCCTGAGCGCCAGCCGCCGACGAGGAGTGTCCCGAAGTGACCGAGGCAGTGTCGCGTCCCACCCTGGAGGCCGTGGCCGCGCGGGCCGGGGTGTCCCGGGCCACCGTGTCCCGGGTGGTCAACGGCGGCGACGGGGTCCGCGAGCCGCTGGCCGAACGGGTCCGCCGGGCCGTGGACGAACTGGGCTACGTCCCCAACCAGGCCGCGCGCAGCCTGGTCACCCGCCGCCACGACGCCGTCGCGGTGGTCATCGCCGAACCCGGCACCCGGGTCTTCGCCGACCCCTTCTTCGCGCTCCAGCTGCGCGGCATCAGCAAGGAGCTGACCGCGCACGACAACCAGCTGGTGCTGCTGCTCACCGAGGGCCGCGCCGACCACGCGCGCGTGGCCCGCTATCTCGCCGGCAACCATGTCGACGGCGCGCTCGTCTTCTCCCTGCACCTGGACGACCCGCTGCCCGGCCTCATACGCGACGCGGGCGTGCCCACCGTGTTCGGCGGGCGCCCGCACTGGGGCACCGCCCCCGGGGCCGGGGACCCCGGCGTGGTCTACGTCGACTGCGACAACCGGGGCGGGGCCCGCGCGGCGGTACGGCATCTGCTGGACCTCGGCCGCCGGCGGATCGCCCACCTCACCGGGGCGCTGGACCAGACCTCGGCGGTGGACCGGCTCGACGGCTACCGGGACGCCCTCGCCGAGGTGCCCGGCGCCGGTGATCCCCGGCTCGTCGTGGAGAGCGACTTCACCCCGGCCGGCGGTGAATGCGCGATGCGCGAACTCCTCGACCGCTGCCCGGACGTGGATGCCGTGTTCGCCGCGAACGACCTCACCGCGCTCGGCGCCCTGCGGGTGCTGCGCGAGCACGGCAGGCGCGTGCCCGAGGACGTGGCGGTGGCCGGCTTCGACGACATGGCGCCGCTCGCCGAGCAGACCGACCCGCCGCTGACGACGGTACGCCAGGACATCGAGGGCATGGGCCGGCTGATGGCCCGCCTGCTGCTGGAGGACCTGTCCGAGGTCCGGGACCGGGAGCGCACGACGGCCGGTGCCCCCGGCGCGGCGGGCAGGAGCGTGATCCTGCCGACCACCCTGGTGCGCCGCGCCTCCGCGTGAGCCGCGCGTCGCCCGGTCCGGTCCGCCCGCACCCCGGGTGACCCCCGATCCCGGGTGACCCGGGTGCTCCGGGTGTCCCGGGCACTCCGCGTTCCCCGGGTTTTCACACCGGCCCCGCGCGCCGCCGTGCGCGCGTCGGGACCGCGGGGGCATCATCGGGGCGGCCGACGGCCCCGGACCCGTCGTTGAGCCGGCGTTGATCGAACGTTTTTCTGTCTCGGGCAGGCTCCTGCCCATGCACATCGACACCATGACCCCGGCCGACGACACCTGGCGGGCACAGGCCCTGTGCGCACAGACCGGGCCGGACTTCTTCTTCCCCGAGCCCGGCAGCTCGGTGCGCGAGGCGAAGCGCATCTGCGCCCTGTGCGAGCTGCGCCCGGCCTGCCTGGAGTACGCGCTCGCCCACGACGAGCGGTTCGGCGTCTGGGGCGGCCTGTCGGAGAAGGAACGCCTCGCCCTCCGGCGCGCCGCCCGCTGACCCGGCCCGGCCCGCGCGCGGGGCGTCAGCCCGCGGCGCGCGCCGCCATCCGGGCCTTGCGCGCGGCCAGCTTCTCGTCGAACTTCGAAGCCTCCGCGTTCAGCCCGCCCAGGAACAGGCCGAGTTCCTCCTGCGCCCGCAGCCCGGCGGGGCCGAGGCCGTCGATCTCCAGGACCTTCAGGAAGCGCAGCACCGGCTGCAGCACGTCGTCGTGGTGGATGCGCAGGTTGTACACCTCGCCGATCGCCATCTGCGCGGCGGCCCGCTCGAAGCCGGGGATGCCGTGCCCGGGCATGCGGAAGTTCACCACGACGTCCCGGACCGCCTCCATGGTCGGGTCGGGGGCGATCTCGAAGGCGGCCTTCAGCAGGTTGCGGTAGAACACCATGTGCAGGTTCTCGTCGGTCGCGATGCGGGCCAGCATGCGGTCGCAGACCGGGTCGCCGGACTGGTGGCCGGTGTTGCGGTGGGAGATCCGCGTGGCCAGCTCCTGGAAGGCGACGTAGGCGATCGAGTGCAGCATCGAGTGCCCGTTGTCGGACTCGAAGCCCTCGCTCATGTGCGCCATGCGGAAGCGCTCCAGCTGGTCCGGGTCCACCGCGCGCGAGGCCAGCAGATAGTCGCGCATCACGATGCCGTGCCGGCCCTCCTCGGCCGTCCAGCGGTGCACCCAGGTGCCCCAGGCGCCGTCGCGGCCGAACAGCGTGGCGATCTCGTGGTGGTAGCTCGGCAGGTTGTCCTCGGTGAGCAGGTTGACCACGAGGGCGATCCGGCCGACCTCGGTGACCTTCGACTGGCTCTTCTCCCAGGCCTCCCCGTCCTCGAACAGGCCGGGGAAGTTGCGGGCGTCGCTCCACGGCACGTACTCGTGCGGCATCCAGTCCTTGGCGACCTTCAGATGCCGGTTGAGTTCGTTCTCGACCACTTCCTCCAGTGCGTACAGGAGCCGTGCGTCGGTCCAGACGGTCGGGCTGCCGAGGTGCGGGGAAGTGATCGTCACAGGAACTCCAGGGGGACGCCGGACAGAGGGCGGGGAAGGGGACGGCCCGGCGAGCGGTGCCGGGAGCCTACGTGATCGTAGGCTACGAACCCGTAGGTTACGAAGCCGTAGGTTAAGGCGGCGGTAAAGAACCCGCTGATCAGCCCACCGGTCCCGGCCTCTCCGTGTGCCCGGCGGTCCCTGGATCCGCAGGTCCCGGGGCCGCCGGGCGGCGGTCGTCATCCGATCAGGTGTACAACTCCCGCAGGCGTACGGAGAGACAGGTGACACAGCCCTCCAGCTTCTCGAACTCGCTGATGTCGACCGTCACCACGTCATGGCCGAGATCGCTCAGCAGCTCCGCCGTCCGCGGGGCGCTCGCCGCCATCAGCAGCCTGCCGCCGCCCAGCAGCACCACGTGCGCCCCGGACTCCTCCGGCACCGACAGGAACCCCGGGAACAGCGACGGCCGGTCCACCCGCGGGATGTGCCCGATCACCGTGCCGTCGGGCAGCGCGGTCACCGCCGACTTCAGGTGCAGCACCTTGCTCACCGGTACGGCCACCACGCGGGCGCCCAGCGGCTCGAAGGCCGCCCGCAGCTGCCGCACACCGGCCGCGTTGGTGCGCCCGCCGCGGCCGACGTACACCGTGTCGCCGACCTTGAGGACGTCACCGCCGTCCAGCGTCCCCGGATCCCAGATCCAGTTCACCGAGCAGCCGAGGCTCGCCACGGCCTCCTCCACGCCGGCGGTCTCCGCGCGCCGGGCGGCGGCACCCGGACGGGTGATCAGCGCGACGTTCCGGAACATGACGACGGTGTCCTCGACGAACACCGAGTCCGGGCAGTCGTCGGCCGGTTCGACCTCGATCGTCTCCCAGCCGTGCGCACGCAGGGCCGCCACATAGGCCTCCCACTGCTCGACGGCGAGCCCCACGTCGACCTGCTCCCGCGCGATGTGCGTCACCAGGCCGTCGGCGAGGCGGGGGCTGGGGCGGCGGACGAGGGCCTTCTTGCTGGGCACGACGGGCCTTTCGTGTCGGTCGGTGCGGACGGTGGTGGCCGGCGCCGGTCACCCGGCGCCGGTCCGTCATCATGCAGCGCGCCGTGGCCAGGACCAAACCCCGGCCGCCCGGTCACGCCCGTTCCGCGAGCGCCTCGGGCGTCGTCTCCGTCGGCTCCCCTCCCTCCGCCAGCAGCCACCGCGTGATCCCGATCGACCCCAGGAACGGCAGGTCGTGGCCGGCGACCAGCAGCGCGCCCTCGTACGACTCCAGGGCCTGGGTCGGCTGCCGCACGCTCGCCATGTCGAGGTTGTTCGTCGGCTCGTCGAGCAGCAGCTGCGGCGCGGGCTCGGCGAGCAACAACGCGGCCAGGGCCGCCCGGAAGCGCTCCCCGCCCGAGAGGGTGGCCGCCTTCCGGTCGGCCCGGGCGCGCCCGTGGCCGAAGACGAGGTCCAGGCCGTCGAAGACGGCGGTGCCGTCGGGCCAGGCGAAGGACAGGGAGGTACAGGTGAGGGAAGCGGACATGGGCGCCTCGCGAGGGTGTGGGCGTTCGGGTGGACGCGTATCGGGACACCACGAGGCGGAAACCGAAGGGCCGGGCAGGAAGGGCCGCGGAAGAAGGTCCTGTGCCTGGGGGACGGCTCGGACGCCGAGGTCGTCGCACGCCGCGCACACCTCACCGGTGCGGCGCGATGTCTCGGAACCTCAGACGAGCAACGTCCTGCTCCCATCGACGGCGACAGATCCGCTGTACACCGTAGGAGGGGCGGGAAAGGGCGTCAACGCGATGCGCGGCGAGGCCCCCGGGCGGCCCCTCACGCGCGCCCGGCGCTCAGCAGGCGTCCCGCATCAGCTCGGCGAGGCCGTGGTCCAGGTCGAGCTGGAGATGCTCCAGGCCGACGGGGACCAGTTCGCCCGCCGCCTCGAGGAACCGACGTATCTCGCCCGAGCGCACGTGCACGATCGCGGTGCCCTCCGGGGCGTGGAACTCCAGCACCGTGCGGTCGTACCCGTACGGCCGCACCCGCACGTCGCCCTGGCCCTCGGGCCCCTCGAGACCGGCCGTCAGCAGCTCGCGGGAGAACGTCCAGCACACGTCGACGCCCTCCAGGGTGGCCGGCGCCGGGAAGGTCATGCGGACCGCGAACGGATCGCGCCGGTCGTAGCGCAACGTGGCGGGAATGCTCTGCATGCGCGGTGCGGCGGCGACGAGACGGGCCTCTACGGGCTGCTCGATGACGGTGGACAACGCCTTGGCTCCCTCGTGACGGCTGGACTGCGCCCGGATGCGCCCACACCCGGCACTGGGAGAGACGACGGAAACGGCCGGTGCGTGCACACCCAGACCGAGTGACCTCGGTCACCGCGTTCATGCACGCGGGCGCACGACCACCTCGGCCCGCCTCTCCCGAACCGGCGTGCGCCCGGCCCTTTGGCCGGGCGCGGTGGAGCGGGCAGCTTCGCCCCCGCAGAGGTGAACCGGCGGCCGGTCCGGTGACGTGAGCGCGCGGAAGGCGGGTACCCGTCTTCCGCCGTGAAGGAAAGGAGCGATCATGCCAGCCGGTTCCAGCCCCAAGCGCGAGCGTCAGTACGAGCACATCAAGAAGAGCGCGCAGGACCGCGGTGAGAGCACCGGGCGCGCCGAGGAGATCGCCGCGCGGACGGTGAACAAGGAACGCGCCCGCTCCGGCGAGTCCAAGACCGCCAGCCGCAGCTCGACCCAGGACATGTCGTCCGGCAAGCGGGGCGGTCAGCGGTCCGGGAACCGGGTCGGCTCGCACGGCCCGACCCGCGACCAGTTGTACAACGAGGCCAGGCAGCGCGGCATCGAAGGCCGTTCGCACATGAACAAGGAGCAGTTGCAGCGCGCGCTGGACACCAAGAAGGGATGACCCGCCGGCTCAGCCCGGGGTCTGCCGGTGGCGCTCCAGCTCGGGGGCCGTCTTCGTGGCGAGGAACTCGATGACGCGGTAGGAGCAGACGCCGGCGACCACGAACGGGTCGGTGGCGACGGTCTCCTCGATCTCGGCGCGGTTCCCCGCGACGGCCAGGATCACCCCGCCGTCGCGGGGGTTCTTGCGCCCGGAGGCCAGGAACAAGCCCTTCTCGTACTGCCGCTCCAGCCAGGCCACGTGGTCGGGCAGGAGGGCGTCCACGGCATCGAGGGGCGCGGTGTGGTTCAGCTCGAGCACGAACATGATCGCGAGGCTACCCCCGCCCCGCCGCCGGTGACCGGCGAACGCGTAGAGTCGCCCGCGTGACGATCGTCGGCATCCCCGCGGGCTGGCCCGCGACGAAGGAGGCGGCCCGCGCCGTCCAGGACGAACTGCGCGGCCGCGTGGTACTCGACGAGCCCGGACCGCCGCCCGGTACGGGCCGCGTCACCGGGGTCGACGTCGCCTACGACGACGCCCTGGACCTGGTCGCGGCGGCGGCCGTGGTGCTGGACGCCGCCACCCTGGACGTCGTCGCGGAGGCGACGGCCGTCGGCCGGGTCTCCTTTCCGTACGTGCCCGGGCTCCTCGCCTTCCGGGAGATTCCGACGGTGCTGGCCGCCCTGGACCGGCTGCCCGGCCCGCCCGGCCTGGTCGTGTGCGACGGCTACGGCCTGGCCCACCCGCGCCGCTTCGGCCTCGCCAGCCACCTCGGGGTGCTCACCGGCCTGCCGGTCATGGGCGTCGCCAAGAACCCGTTCACCTTCACCTACGACGAACCCGGCCCCGAGCGGGGCGGTACGGCCCCGCTGCTCGCCGGGACCGAGGAGGTGGGGCGCGCCCTGCGCACCCGGGACGGCGTCAAGCCGGTCTTCGTCTCCGTCGGCCACCGGGTGAGCCTGGCCGGCGCCCTCGCGCACACCCTCGCGCTGACCCCCCGGTTCCGGCTCCCGGAGACCACCCGCCGGGCCGACGCCCTGTGCCGGCGGGCCCTGCGCGAGGCGGCCCGGGACCTGACCGGCGGCAGCGGTCAGGACGCCTCGACACGCCAGGCGCCGACCTCCTGATACGCCGCGTCGTACACGGCCGAACCGTCACCGGGCTCCAGGGTGTGGTGCCGCAGGCTGCCGCCCCAGTAGCGCAGGATGCGCTCCAGTTCGCGCACCCGCTCCTGGGCGTCCGCCTGGTCGTCCACGGTCACTTCGAGCACGAACCTCACGTCCGTTCCGCCTCCTCGGGCCGCTCGGGCAGGGGCTCCATCGTCGCAGCCGGGCGGACGCGGACCCGCCGGGACCGATGCGTTCCGGTCAGCGCCGCGCCGCCACCCGAAAGGTGATCCCGGCCGCGCGCAGCCGCCCGGTCAGGGCGTCGCCCATCGCCTCGGCCGTGGTGACCTGACCGGCCGTCGGCGGCAGGTCGTCGAGGGCCAGGCACAGGGCGGCCTCGGCGAACATCTTCGCCGTCTCGTCGTAGCCGGGGTCGCCGCCCGCGACCTCGGTGTACACGCGCCGTCCGCCGCCCTCGCCGACGAACCGCACCCGGAACCAGCTCTCCGCCCGCCGCCGCGGACTCGGTCCGTCACCCGGGCGGAGCAGGTCCGACAGCCGGCGCCGGACGGGCGGCACCTGGGCCGCGACCGCCACCGCGCCGACGGCGGCGGCCCCGCCGAGGGCGACCGGCAGCCGGCGTACGGCGGCATAGTGGCGGTAGCGGAAGTCGGGGCCGTACCGCTCCAGCGCCCGCGCCGAACGGCGTACGACCTGCGGGTCGAGGGTGGGCAGCGGCAGCGCCCACGCGCCGGCCTCGGGGGCGAACCTCGGCGCGCCGGCCGGCGCCGTCACCCGGCGGCCCGGCAGCCGCGGTTCGTGCCGGGCCCGTTCCCGGGCGGCGGCCCGCATCCGCCGGACGCGGGACAGCTGGTTCAGGGCCGAGGCGAGGGTGCCGCCGGAGAAGGCGGCGTCCGCGGTCACGTAGCCGTCCACGGTCAGTGGCACGCCCTCGGGCAGCTGCCGGACCGTGAAGTACACGCCGAGATCGTGCGGCACCGAGTCGAAGCCGCAGGCGTGCACGAGGCGTGCGCCCGTCTCCCGCGCGCGGGCGTCGTGCCGGACGTACATCAGGTCCACGAACTCCGGCTCGCCGGTCAGGTCCAGGTAGTCGGTGCCGCTGTCGGCGCAGGCGGCGACGAGTTCCCCGCCGTACAGCACGTACGGCCCGACGGTCGTGGCGACCACGCGCGCCTGACCGGCGAGCGTGCGCAGACCGGCCGGTTCGCGCACGTCGGCCCGCAGGACGCCGATGCCGTCGCCGCCGGGCAGGCTCGCGCGCAGCCGCTCCAGCCGTCCTTCGTCGCGGCCGGCGACCGCCCAGCGCAGGCCCCGCGGCGCGTGCTCGGCGAGGTAGCGGGCGGTGAGCGTGCCGACGAAGCCCGTGGCTCCGAAGAGCACGAGGTCATAGGGACGGCCGGTGTCGCTGCTGCTGCTCATGTCTCCCCTTGTCTCCCCTGGTCCGCACACCCCGGCGCAGCCCGCGCCGCTGTCGGTGGCCGAGGCTAGCGTGAGAGTGCGCAGTCCGAAGACCAGTCCGGAGGCAGCGGTGGCCGCAGCCAGGAAGGCCCCGCGCCCGCGGGAGCCGGCGCACGTGCCCCGGCGGGGCCGGCGGCGCCGGGCTTCCGGCGGGCCGACACGAGCCGCGTTCACTCGTCCGGGTGGTGGCCGACGCGCGGGGCACTTGGCTAAGCGCTTGCTCGTTGAGGTCTTGTGCTCCATGGAACACGTTCTTAGCATCACCGGTGTTACAGCAGTGGTGTCACACACGATCGGGGGCTGGACGCATGACAACGGCACAGACGGCGCCGGCGCCGGGCACCGGCCCGCTCTCCGGCGTGCGCGTGGTGGAACTGGCCGGCATCGGACCGGGCCCGTTCGCCGCCATGCTGCTGGCCGACCTCGGCGCCGACGTGGTCCGGGTGGACCGCCCGGGCGGCGCGGGCCTCGGCCTCGACCCGGCCCGCGACCTCACCAACCGCAACAAACGCTCGGTCGTGGTCGACCTCAAGGCGCCGGACGGCCCTGCGCGCGTCCTGGACCTCGCCGAACGGGCCGACATCCTCGTGGAGGGCTACCGCCCGGGCGTCGCCGAACGGCTCGGCGTCGGCCCCGGGGACTGCCACGCCCGCAACCCCCGCCTGGTGTACGGCCGGATGACCGGCTGGGGCCAGGACGGCCCCCTCGCCCGGCGCGCCGGCCACGACGTCGCCTACATCGCGCTCACCGGCACCCTCGGCATGATCGGCCGCCCGGACGAGCCCCCGGCCGTGCCCGCCAACCTCCTCGGGGACTACGCGGGCGGCTCCCTCTACCTGGTCGTCGGCGTCCTCGCCGCCCTGCACCACGCGCGCGCGACCGGCACCGGCCAGGTGGTCGACGCGGCCATCGTCGACGGCACGGCCCACCTGTCCACGATGATCCACGCCATGCTCGCCGCCGGCGGCTGGCAGGACCGGCGCGCCGCCAACCTCCTGGACGGCGGCTGTCCCTACTACGGCACGTACGAGACCGCAGACGGCGCGTACATGGCCGTCGGTGCCCTGGAGGAGAAGTTCTACGCGGAGTTCCTGCGCCTGCTCGGCCTCACGGGCCTGGACTCCGCCCGCACCGACCCCACCCGCTGGGGCGGGCTGCGCGAACGGATCGCCGCCGCCTTCAAGTCGCGCACCCGGGCCGAGTGGACGGCCGTCTTCGCGGACTCCGACGCCTGCGTCGCGCCCGTGCTCGGCCTGCGCGAGGCCCCGCACCACCCGCACCTCGCCGCCCGCGGCACCTTCACCGACCACGACGGCATCACCCAGCCCGCCCCCGCCCCCCGCTTCTCCGCGACCCCCACCGCCGTCCGCACCGGCCCCGCCCGGCCCGGCGCGGACACCGCGGCGGTCACCCGGGACTGGCGCCTGCCGGCCCGCCCGACCGACGGCCCCCGCACCGGCGGCGCGGCCACCGACCGCGGCTGACCGCCGCCCGCCCCGCTCGGCCCACCCTCCCGAAAGGCACACCAGTGAGCACCGAAGCGTACGTGTACGACGCGATCCGCACCCCGCGCGGGCGCGGCAAGGCGAACGGCGCCCTGCACGGCACGAAGCCGATCGACCTCGTCGTCGGCCTCATCCACGAGATCCGCGCCCGCTTCCCGGACCTGGACCCGGCCGGCATCGACGACATCGTGCTCGGCGTGGTCAGCCCCATCGGCGACCAGGGCTCCGACATCGCCCGGATCGCCGCCCTCGCCGCGGGGCTGCCGGACACCGTCGCGGGCGTCCAGGAGAACCGCTTCTGTGCCTCCGGCCTGGAAGCCGTCAACCTCGCCGCCGCCAAGGTCCGGGCCGGCTGGGAGGACCTGGTCCTGGCCGGCGGGGTCGAGTCCATGTCCCGCGTCCCGATGGCCTCGGACGGCGGCGCCTGGTTCAACGACCCGATGACCAGCCTCGCCGTCAACTTCGTGCCGCAGGGCATCAGCGCCGACCTCATCGCCACCATCGAGGGCTTCTCCCGCCGCGACGTGGACGAGTACGCGGCGCTGTCCCAGGAACGCGCCGCCAGCGCCTGGAAGGAGAACCGCTTCGAGCGCTCCGTCGTCCCCGTCAGGGACCGCAACGGCCTGGTCGTCCTCGACCACGACGAGCACCCGCGCCCCGGCACCACCGCCGACTCCCTCGCGAAGCTCAAGCCGTCCTTCGCGGACATCGGCGACCTCGGCGGCTTCGACGCGGTCGCGCTGCAGAAGTACCACTGGGTGGAGAGCATCGACCACGTCCACCACGCGGGCAACTCCTCCGGCATCGTCGACGGCGCCGCGCTCGTCGCGATCGGCTCCCGGGAGGCCGGCGAACGCCACGGCCTCACCCCCCGCGCGCGGATCGTCTCCGCCGCCGTCTCCGGTTCCGAGCCGACCATCATGCTCACCGGCCCCGCCCCCGCCAGCCGCAAGGCCCTGGCCAAGGCCGGCCTCACCATCGACGACATCGACCTGGTCGAGATCAACGAGGCGTTCGCCGCGGTCGTGCTCCGCTACGCCAAGGACATGGGCCTGAGCCTGGACAAGATCAACGTCAACGGCGGCGCCATCGCCTTCGGCCACCCGCTCGGCGCCACCGGCGCCATGATCCTCGGCACCCTCGTCGACGAACTGGAGCGCCAGGACAAGCGCTACGGCCTCGCCACGCTGTGCGTCGGCGGCGGCATGGGCATCGCCACCGTCATCGAGCGCATCTGAACTCCCCGCGGAACCACGCTACTTCAACGGAGACGACTGTCATGACCGAGAGCACGACCATCCGCTGGGAGCAGGACGACACCGGTGTCGTCACCCTCGTCCTGGACGACCCGAACCAGTCCGCGAACACCATGAACCAGGCGTTCCGCGACTCCCTCGCCGTGATCACCGACCGGCTGGAGGCCGAGCGGGACTCGATCCGGGGCGTCATCCTCACCTCGGCGAAGAAGACCTTCTTCGCCGGCGGCGACCTGCGCGACCTCATCCGGGTCACCCCCGAGACCGCGCGGGAGCTGTTCGACGGCGGCCTCGCCGTCAAGCGCAACCTGCGCCGCATCGAGACCCTCGGCAAGCCGGTCGTCGCGGCGATCAACGGCGCGGCCCTCGGCGGCGGCTTCGAACTGGCCCTCGCCTGCCACCACCGGGTCGCCCTCGACACCCCCGGCACGAAGATCGGCTGCCCCGAGGTCACCCTCGGCCTCCTCCCCGGCGGCGGCGGAGTGGTGCGCACCGTACGGCTGCTGGGCATCGCCGACGCCCTGCTGAAGGTCCTCCTCCAGGGCACCCGGTACAACGCCCGGCGCGCCCGGGACAACGGCCTCGTCCACGAGGTGGCCGAGACCCCCGGGGAACTGATCGCCAAGGCCCGCGCCTTCATCGACGCGCACCCCGAGTCCCGCCAGCCCTGGGACACACCGGGCTACCGCATCCCCGGCGGCACCCCGGCCCACCCGAAGTTCGCCGCCAACCTGCCGGCCTTCCCGGCCGGGCTGCGCAAGCAGACCCACGGCGCCCCCTACCCGGCCCCGCGCAACATCCTCGCCGCGGCCGTCGAGGGCGCCCAGGTCGACTTCGAGACCGCCCAGGTCATCGAGGCCCGCTACTTCGTGGAACTGGCCGCCGGGCAGACCTCGAAGAACATGATCCAGGCGTTCTTCTTCGACCTCCAGGCGGTCAACTCCGGCGCGAACCGGCCCCGGGGCACCGAGCCCCGCGCGGTGCGCAGGGTGGCCGTCCTCGGCGCCGGCATGATGGGCGCCGGCATCGCCTACGCCTGTGCCCGCGCGGGCATCGACGTCGTCCTCAAGGACGTCTCGCCCGAGGCCGCCGCCAAGGGCAAGGCGTACTCGGAGAAGCTGTGCGCCAAGGCCGTGGCCAAGGGCCGTACCAGCCAGGAGAAGGCCGACGCGCTGCTCGCCCGGATCACCCCCACCGCCGAGACGGCCGACCTCGCCGGCTGTGACGCGGTCATCGAGGCCGTGTTCGAGGACACCTCCCTCAAGCACAAGGTGTTCCAGGAGATCGAGTCGGTCGTCGCCCCCGACGCGCTGCTGTGCTCCAACACCTCGACCCTGCCGATCACCACGCTCGCCGAGGGCGTCGAGCGCCGGGCCGACTTCATCGGGCTGCACTTCTTCTCGCCGGTCGACAAGATGCCGCTCGTCGAGATCATCAAGGGCGAGCGGACCGGCGAGGAGGCGCTCGCGCGCGCCTTCGACCTGGTCCGGCAGATCAACAAGACCCCGATCGTCGTCAACGACTCGCGCGGGTTCTTCACCTCCCGGGTGATCGGCCACTTCATCAACGAGGGCGTCGCCATGGTCGGCGAGGGCGTCGAGCCCGCCTCCGTGGAGCAGGCCGCAGCCCAGGCCGGCTACCCGGCCAAGGTGCTCTCCCTCATGGACGAGCTGACCCTCACCCTGCCCCGCAAGATCCGCGGCGAGACGAAGCGGGCCGTGGAGGAGGCCGGCGGCACCTGGACCGCGCACCCCGCCGAGGCGGTCGTCGACCGCATGGTGGACGAGTTCGGCCGCACCGGCCGCAGCGGCGGCGCGGGCTTCTACGACTACACCGAGGACGGCAGGCGGGCCGGGCTCTGGCCGGGGCTGCGCGAGCACTTCACCCAGCCCGGCTACGAGATCCCGTTCCGGGACATGCAGGAGCGCATGCTCTTCGCCGAGGCGCTGGACACCGTGCGCCTGCTGGAGGAGGGCGTCCTGACCTCGGTCGCCGACGCCAACATCGGCTCCGTCCTCGGCATCGGCTTCCCCGGCTGGACCGGCGGTGTGCTCCAGTACATCAACGGCTACGAAGGGGGCCTGCCCGGCTTCACGGCCCGCGCCCGCGAGCTGGCCGAGCGCTACGGCGAGCGGTTCACCCCGCCCGCGCTGCTCGTGGCGAAGGCGGAGAAGGGGGAGACCTTCACCGACGCCCGCTGAGCCCCCTCACCCGGCCCCGCCGCATCCGGCGCCACGCGCGGCCGTCCCCGCCCTACTCCTCCGCACGCGGGACGGCCGTGGCGTCCGTCCGGTCCGGCTGCTCGGCGCGAAGGGCGGCCGTGGCGTCCGCCGGCCCGGACCGGTCGGGGTGCGGGGCGGCCGTGCGGTCCGTCCGGTCCTGTTCCTCCGCGCCCGGAGCGGCCACCCCCATGGCCGCCGTGCCGTCCGCCCCGGGCGGGTGCTCCGCCGCGTCCAGCCACTGCCGCAGTTCCTCGCGCAGCGAGCGCTGGAAGGTGGTGAGCAGCGCCTGCACGACGAGCGGGTGCATATGGGCCGACAGGGACCTCACGTCCCGCGTGTCCCGTTCCGCCACGGCCTCGCGCAGCAGGTCCGACAGCTCGTGCGCCGCCGCCCGCGCGTGGCCGGTCAGGACGGTCCGCGCGGCCAGGATCGTCTCCTGCGCCAGCGGCATGTCCAGCAGCCGCACCGCGAGCCGCAGCAGACCGCAGTCCACGCGGAAGGACTCCCCGTCCCGCGTGACCACGCTCATCGCGGCGAGCCGGTCCAGGTCCTCCGCCGCCAGCCGCCGGCCCGCCCGCCGCTCCAGCTCCGCGCGGGAGACGGTCTCCACGGTGTCCGGCGCCCAGGAGGCGACCACCGCCCGGTGGATCGCCAGATCGTGCGGGCCGAGGCCGGCCGGCAGCTGCCGCAGATGCCGCTCGATCGCGGCCAGGGTCATGCCCTGCCGCTGCATTTCTTCGATCAGCTCCAGCCGGGCCAGATGGTCGCGGCCGTAGTGACCCACCCGGCGCGGACCGATCACCGGCGGCGGCAGCAGCCCCCTGGTGCCGTAGAAGCGGACCGTGCGGACCGTGACGCCCGCCCGCGCGGCCAGCTCGTCGATCGTCAGGGTCGGCTCCCCGGTGTCGGTCGTCATGTGCAGCAGTATCGCTGTCTCACCAATGGTGTGAAACCCGCCGGGAACCCGTGGCGGTCGTGTGAGAAGTACCGCTCTGTGACGTGGACCACCGCTTACCGGCCGGTCCGTCTGGGAAGCTGCTGCCTTGGTCTGTGCCGCGACACAAGGGGTGGTGCGGGCCAAGACCTGCACGAACCCCGGTCCCTCACAGGTCCGGGCGTACCAGGAAGTGAAACCACCCGTGAGCAAGGAAGCCGTGGAACCGGCACAGGCCACCACCCACCCCCAGGTGGCCCAGACGCCCGCGGACGCGGGCGACGCCGGTTACAGCAAGGACCTCAAGGCCCGTCACGTCAACATGATCGCCATCGGCGGTGCCATCGGCACCGGCCTCTTCCTGGGCGCCGGCGGACGCCTGCACAACGCCGGCCCGGCGCTCGCCCTGGCCTATCTGGTCTGCGGTGTCTTCGCCTTCTTCGTGGTGCGGGCCCTGGGCGAGCTGGTCCTCTACCGCCCGTCCTCCGGGTCCTTCGTGTCGTACGCGCGCGAGTTCCTCGGCGAGAAGGGCGCCTATGTCGCCGGCTGGATGTACTTCCTGAACTGGTCGACCACCGGCATCGCCGACATCACCGCGATCGCGCTGTACACGCACTACTGGAGCATGTTCACCTCCATCCCCCAGTGGGTGCTGGCGCTGATCGCCCTCGCCGTCGTCCTCACCGTGAACCTGATCTCGGTGAAGGTCTTCGGCGAGATGGAGTTCTGGTTCGCGATCATCAAGGTCGCCACCCTCGTGGGCTTCATGCTGATCGGCATCTTCCTGCTGGCCACCCAGCACGACGTCGGGGGCAGCAAGCCGGGCCTGAGCGTCATCACCGACCACGGCGGCGTCTTCCCGCACGGACTGATGCCCGTGGTCCTGGTCATGCAGGGCGTGATCTTCGCCTACGCCGCCCTGGAGCTGGTCGGCGTGGCCGCCGGCGAGACCGCCGAGCCGGAGAAGGTCGTCCCGCGCGCGGTGAACTCGATCATGTGGCGGGTGGGCCTGTTCTACGTCGGCTCGGTCGTGCTGCTCGCCCTGCTGCTGCCGGGTTCGGTGTACTCCGCCGACCAGAGCCCGTTCGTGACCGTGCTGTCCAAGATCGGCGTTCCGGCGGCCGGCGACGTGATGAACCTGGTCGTGCTGACCGCCGCCATGTCCTCGCTGAACTCCGGCCTGTACTCCACGGGCCGCATCCTGCGCTCGATGGCCATGGCCGGCTCGGCGCCCAAGTTCACCCGCGTGATGAGCCGCAGCCAGGTGCCCTACGGCGGCATCCTGCTGACCTGCGCCGTCTGCGTGCTCGGCGTCGGCCTGAACTACCTGGTGCCGAGCAAGGCCTTCGAGATCGTGCTGAACGTCGCCTCGCTCGCCATCATCAGCACCTGGGTGATCATCATGATCTGCCACCTGGTCTTCGTCCGCCGCGCCCGCGCCGGCCTGGTCACCCGGCCGCACTTCCAGCTGAAGTTCAGCCCGGTCACCGAGATCGTCACGGTGGTGTTCCTGCTGGTCTGCCTCGGCATGATGTGGAACGACGAGGAGGTCGGCCGCAAGACCCTGATGCTGATCCCCGTGATCGCCGTCATGCTGGTCGCCGGCTGGTTCGGCATCCGCCGTCAGGCGGCCAAGGACGCCGCCAAGGCCTCGTCCGAACTGCCCGGGTAAAGCCCGCCGCCCCCGTCGGCGGCATCCCCCGCGGTGGCGTCATGCCGGGCGCCGCGCCCGGTACGGCGCCCTCGCGGGCGGCCTACGCCTGTGCCGTCCCGGCCCGACCGCGCGGACGCGATGGGCCGGGAGGAAGCGCTGCGGCGGGCGGCCGTACCGGGCCCCCGAGGCACCGGGGCCCCGGGAGCCCGGCCCCCGGTGCCCGTGGCCGGCCGGGTCAGTGCGCGTGCACCTCGTTCGTCGCCTCGATCTTCTTCCACGACTTCGGCTGCGCCACCGCCGTACCCGTCTTCAGCAGGGCGCGGGCCGAGGGCGCGACCGGCTTCGACGGCTGGAACAGCCAGGTGTCGAACAGCGCGGCCAGCGGCTTGCCGGACACCCGCTCGGCGTAGCGCTGGAAGTCGGCCACCGACGCGTTGCCGTAGGCGTGCTCCTTCGGCCAGCCCTTCAGGACGGCGAAGAACGCGTCGTCGCCGATCTCGTTGCGCAGCGCCTGGATCGCGAGGGCACCCCGGTCGTAGACGGCGCCGGCGAACTGGTTGTCCGGACCCGGGTCGCCGGGCGCGATCGTCCAGAACGCGTCGTCGGCCGGGTGCGAGGCGTACACGTAGTCGGCCAGCTGCTGCGCGGTGCCCTCGCCCTCGTGCTCAGACCACAGCCACTGGGCGTAGCGGGCGAAGCCCTCGTTGACCCAGATGTCCTTCCAGCCCTTGACCGACACGTAGTCGCCGTACCACTGGTGGGCCAGCTCGTGCACGACCACGGAGGTGTTGGCGCCGTTCGCGAACTGCCGCGGGCTGTAGTAGACGCGGCTCTGCGTCTCCAGCGCGTATCCGGTGGTGGTGTTCGGCACGTACCCGCCGGCCGAGGAGAACGGATACGGCCCGAAGTAGCCGCTCAGCCAGTCCACGATCTCCCCGGTGCGCTCCACGCTGGCCCGCGCGGCGCCCTCGTTGTCGCCGAGGTCCTTGCTGTAGGCGTTGAGGACGGGCACCCCGCCGTCGGAGGTGCCGGTGGTGATGTCGAACCTGCCGAGCGCCAGCGTGGCCAGGTAGGTGGCCTGCGGCTTGTTCTGCCGCCAGTTGTAACGGGTCCAGCCCAGCTTCGAACCGGTCGACTGGAGCGTCCCGTTGGAGATGGCCTGGGTGCCGTCCGGGACGGACACCGACACGTCGTAGGTGGCCTTGTCGGTCGGGTGGTCGTTGCTCGGGAACCACCACCAGGCGGCCTCGGGCTCGTTGGCGGCCACCCCGCCGTCGGGGGTGCGGTGCCAGGAGGTGAAGCCGTAGGCGCTCTTCGACGACGGCACTCCGCTGTAGCGGACCACGACCGTGACCGCCGTGCCCTTGGGCAGCGGGGTCTTCGGGGTGACGACCAGCTCGTGCTCGCCGGAGGTGGTGAAGGCGGCCTTGGCGCCGTTGACCCGCACCTCGCTGACGTCCAGCAGGAAGTCCAGGTCGAAGCGGGACAGGTCCTGGGTGGTTTTCGCCAGGATCGTCGCCGTGCCCTGCAACTCGTCCGTCTTCGGCTGGTACTGCAGCCTCAGGTCGTAGTGGGAGACGTCGTAGCCGCCATTGCCGTAGTACGGGTAGTAGGGGTCGCCGATGCCCGGCGCGCCGGTGGTGTAGCTCGCGGCCGATGCCGGGATCGCCAGCAGTACGGAGGCCGCCGCCAATGCGCCCGGCGCGATGATTCTGCGGTGCACGTCAGCTCCAAGTCGTCAGGACACGGGTCCGTTCGGAAAGGCTCTGTCCGCAGCCTATTCATTGCCGGTGATCACTGCCCTGTCCATGGCACCTGCTGTCACATGATCGCCATTCAGCCGTCACGCGGCCCGGAGAGTCCTCTTCTGCGCGGGAGTTGACCGGAGTACCGTCCGCGCATGCCGACACGCACGCGCTCCGCGATCCGCAGAACGCTCGTCACCGCCGTCGCCGTCGCCCTGACGGCCCTCCTCCCCACTCCGGCCGGCGCCCGCCCCGCGCCCCGGGAGAGCACCCCCGTCTACTCCTACGACCAGGCGATCCGCGAGTCCGTATGGGTGGACACGGGGCTCGACGAGGACGCCGACGGCAAGGGCGACCGCGTCGCCGCCGACATCGTCCGGCCCGCCGAACCCGCCCGGCGGGGCCGCAAGGTGCCGGTCATCATGGACGCCAGCCCGTACTACTCCTGCTGCGGGCGCGGCAACGAGAGCCAGCTCAAGACGTACGACGCGCGGGGCCACGTCGTCCAGATGCCGCTGTTCTACGACAACTTCTTCGTACCGCGCGGCTATGCCTTCGTCGGCGTCGACCTCGCCGGCACCAACCGCTCCGACGGCTGCGTGGACATCGGCGGCCCCTCCGACATCCGGTCCGCGAAGGCCGTGATCGACTGGCTGAACGGCCGCGCCCGGGCCTACACGAGCCGTACCGGCGGCACTCCGGTGCGGGCCGGCTGGACCGACGGCCGCACCGGGATGATCGGCAAGAGCTGGGACGGCACCATCGCCAACGGCGTCGCCGCCACCGGCGTCAAGGGCCTGAAGACCATCGTCCCGATCAGCGCGATCTCCTCCTGGTACGACTACTACTTCGCCCAGGGCGCCCCCCTCTACGACGGCGGCCCCGACCGGCTCGCCGACCGCGTCGAGAGCGACGCCGCGCACGCCCACTGCGCGGCCGTCCAGCGCAGGCTGGCCGAGGGCAGCCCGCGCAACGGCGACCGAACCCCCCTGTGGACCGAGCGGGACTACGTCGAGGACGCGGCGAAGGTGCGGGCCAGCGTCTTCCTGGTGCACGGCGCACAGGACCTCAACGTCCGCACCCAGCACGTCGGCCCGTGGTGGGACGCCCTCGCCCGAGGCGGTGTCCGGCGCAAGATCTGGCTGTCCCAGACCGGGCACGTCGACCCCTTCGACTTCCGGCGCGGCGCCTGGGTCGACACCCTGCACCGCTGGTTCGACCACGAACTCCTCGGCTACGACAACGGCATCGACCGCGAGCCGGCGGCCGACGTCGAACGCCACCCCGACCAGTGGGTCACCACCCCCGTCTGGCCCCCGGCCGGCACCCGCGCCACCGTGCTGCGCCCGGCCCCGGGCCGCCAGGCCGGCGTCGGCACGCTCGGCCTCGGCCGGGCCCACGGCACCGCCGCCTTCACGGACGACCCCCGGCTGAGCGAGACCGACTGGGCCGCCCACATCACCACGGCCACGCCCGAGAAGGCGGGCTTCCTCACCGCGCCCCTCTCCCGCGCCCTCAGGCTGGCCGGGTCCGCCGGGGTGACGGTCACCGCGACCCCGACCACCCGCTCCGCCCATCTGTCCGCCGTCCTCGTCGACATCGGCCCGGACACCATCCGCGACTACGCCGACCCGGCCGAGGGCATCACCACCCTCGCCGAGCGCACCTGCTGGGGCGCGAGCACGGCCGGGGACAGCGCCTGCTTCAAGGAGACCCGGGCGAAGACGGCGGCGGTCGGCTACACCGTGGTCAGCCGCGGCTGGGCCGACCTCGGGCACCACGCCTCGGCGACGAAGGGCGTCCCGCTCACCCCGGGCAAGGCCTACACGATGACCCTCCGGCTCGGGACCACCGACCACGTCGTGCCCGCGGGGCACCGGCTGGCGCTGATCCTCGCGGGCACGGACAAGGACCTCCTCGAACCGCCGTCCACCCGGCCGACGCTCACCGTGGACCTGTCCCGTACGACGGCGAAGGTGCCGCTGGTGGGCGGGGCGGCGGCGTTCGCCCGGGCCGCGTCCGGCGGCGCGGGGGTGCCGGAGCCGACGGTGCTGGAGGGGGTGGCGCCGCCGCGGGCCGGCCTGCACGTACCGGTCGGCTGAGGGCCCGGCCGGCCCGAGGGCGGTTCCCCGCGACCCGGGGGAGCCGCCGCCCGGCCGGTCCGGACGCGGGTGGCCGGCCGCCGTGCCCGGCCGCGGGCCGTCGGGGACTGGGCCGCGGGCCGTCGTGGGCCGGGCGCGCGGTTCCCCGCCCGCGCCCGGGGAGCCGCCGCCCGGCCCGGCCGAAACGCCGCCCCTTCGCCGTGACGGCCCGCTGAGCCCACCGGGAAGCGCCGGCCCCCTTGGCCGACGACGCTCAGGCCGTCGGAAACGCCGGCCCCTCCGCGTCACGGCACTCCGGAGGTCGCGGAGGCAGACCCGCCCCTCCGCGTCACGGCGCCCAGGACCCCGGAGGGACCGGCCCGGCCCTTTGGACGAAGGCGCTCAGCCGGCCGGGAACGCCAGCTCGGCAGCCTCCCGGGCACAGCCCCAGGCCACCGTGACGCCGGCGCCGCCGTGGCCGTAGTTGTGGACCAGGACGCGCCCGTCCGGCAGGGGCCGGCGCTCCAGGCGTACCGCCTTCCGGGCCGGGCGCAGGCCCACCCGGTGGGCGAGTACGCGGGCACCGGCGACCTCGGGCCGGACTGCCGCGCAGCGGGCGACGATCGCCACGGCGGTCCCGGGGTCCGGCTCCAGGTTCCAGTCGTCCTCCTCCGCCGTGCCGCCCAGCAGCAGCCGGTCCGGCTGCGGGATGACGTACGTGGACGCGGCCGTGGAGTCGTCGACGGCGGTGAACCACTCGGTGACGCCCGGGTTCTCCACCACGACCAGCTGCCCCCGCACGGGCCGCACCGCCGGGTCGGGGACCAGGTCGCGGGCCCCGAGACCCGTGCAGTTGACCACCACGGCGGCGGGCACGGCCGCCAGGTCGGTCACCGTACGGACCTCCACCGTGCCGCCGGCCTCCTCCAGCCGCCGCCGCAGCCACTCCAGATGCACCGGCATGTCGACCACCGGCAGCCGCGCCGCCAGCCCCCCGGCCACCGTCCGCAGCCCCGGCACCCGGCCCGCCCAGGCGCCCAGCTCCGCGAGCCGGGCCCCGTGATGGACGCCGTCGACCAGGCGCACCCCGGTCTCCTCCGGCCGCGCCGCCAGCTCCCGGTGGACGCGCAGGGACTCCAGGGCCCAGGCCCCGGCCAGCCGCTCCGGTCGGATGCGGTACGGCCACCACAGGCCGCCGGCGACCATCGAGGCGGTCCGCTCGGCCGGCTCCCGCACCCACACCCGTACCCGCCGCCCCGACTCGGCCAGCAGCACGGCCGTCGTCAGCCCGACGACGCCGCCCCCGACCACGATCACTTCGTCACTCGCCTCGGTGTCCACGCCAGGACGATAGGCCCCGCCCGCGCCGCCGTTAGGATCGGCCTCCTGATGACTGCCACCCTCGTTGCCAAGAACCTCGCCGCCGGGCACGGCGACCGGCCCCTGTTCTCCGGGCTCGACCTGGTCGTCGCGCCCGGCGATGTGATCGGGCTGGTCGGCGCCAACGGCGCGGGCAAGTCGACCCTGCTGCGGATCCTCGCCGGACTCGCCCCGCCCGGGCAGGGCGAACTGAGGCTGTCCCCGCCGGCCGCGACCGTCGGCCACCTGCCGCAGGAGCCGGAGCGCCGGCCCGGCGAGACCGTCCGGGAGTTCCTGGCCCGCCGCACCGGCGTCGCCGCCGCCCAGCGCACCATGGACGAGGCCACCCAGGCCCTGGTCGACGGCGCCCCCGGCGCCGACGACGCCTACGCCACCGCCCTGGAGCGCTGGCTCGGACTCGGCGGCGCCGACCTGGAGGAACGCGCCGAGGAGGTCACCGGCTCCCTCGGCCTGGCGGTGGACCCGGACCAGCCGATGACCGCCCTGTCCGGCGGCCAGGCGGCCCGCGCCGGCCTCGCCTCCCTGCTGCTGTCCCGCTACGACGTCTTCCTGCTGGACGAGCCCACCAACGACCTGGACCTGGACGGCCTGGAGCGCCTGGAACGGTTCGTCACCGGCCTGCGCGCGGGCACCGTCGTCGTCAGCCACGACCGCGAGTTCCTCAGCCGCACGGTCACCAAGGTCCTCGAACTCGACCTCGCCCAGCGGCAGATCAACCTCTACGGCGGCGGTTACGCGGCCTACCTGGAGGAGCGCGAGGTGGCCCGCCGGCACGCCCGCGAGGAGTTCGAGGAGTACGCCGACAAGAGGGGCGCCCTCCAGGAGCGCGCCCAGACGCAGCGGTCCTGGATGGACAAGGGCGTGAAGAACGCCCGCCGGAAGGCGGGGAGCGACAACGACAAGATCGGCCGCAAGTTCCGCAGCGAGGCCAGCGAGAAGCAGGCCGCCAAGGCCCGGCAGACCCAGCGCATGATCGAGCGCCTGGAGGTGGTCGAGGAACCCCGCAAGGAGTGGGAGCTGCGCATGGAGATCGCGTCCGCCCAGCGGTCGGGCGCGGTCGTGGCGACGCTGCGGGACGCCGAGGTGCGGCGCGGCGGCTTCACCTTCGGGCCGGTGTCGCTCCAGGTCGACTGGGCGGACCGGATCGCGGTGACGGGCGCCAACGGCGCCGGCAAGTCCACCCTGCTCGGCGCCCTGCTGGGCCGGATCCCGCTCGACGCCGGGCACGCGGCCCTCGGCTCCGGTGTACTGGTCGGCGAGGTCGACCAGGCCCGGCGGCTGTTCCACGGCCCCGAGGACCTGCTCGACGCCTTCCGCGCGGCCGTGCCCGACACCGAGCCGGTGGAGGTCCGCACCCTGCTGGCCAAGTTCGGCCTGAAGTCCGAGCACGTCCTGCGGCCCGCCGAGACCCTCTCCCCGGGCGAACGCACCCGCGCCGCCCTCGCCCTGCTCCAGGGCCGGGGCGTGAACCTCCTGGTCCTGGACGAGCCGACGAACCACCTGGACCTGCCGGCCATCGAGCAGCTGGAGTCGGCTCTCGACGCCTACGAGGGCACCCTGCTGCTGGTCACCCACGACCGGCGCATGCTGGACGCGGTCCGGGTGACCCGGCGCCTGGAGGTGGCGGACGGCAAGGTGACGGAGCGCTAATCCCCGTCCCCGGCCGCCTGCTCCGCCGCCCGCTGGACCCGGCCGTGGTGGTCCGGGTCGTGGGGCGCGACGTTGCGACCGTCCGGCCGCTGGCCCACGGCCCCGTCGATCAGCTCGCGCACGATGTCCGCGTGACCGGCGTGCCGCTGGGTCTCGGCGACCATGTGGGTCAGCGTCCGGTGCAGGGTGATCTCCCCGGGCGCGCCCGGCACCCGGCCGACCGCGTCCAGGGGGAGCGCCGCGATGGTCTCGTCCGCGTGCGCGCAGGCCCGCCGGTACCGCTCGGTGATCTCCTCCCGGGTCTCGTCGGCCCGCGCCCACAGGTCCGAGTCCGGCTCGGCGCCACCCGTGATCCACAGGGGCGTACCGGTGAAGGGCCGGCCGAAGGCCGCGCCGAAGTACAGGGCCTCGGCACCCGCCAGATGCTTGACCAGGCCCAGCAGACTGGTGCCGGTGGGCGTCAGCGGGCGCCGGATGTCGTACTCCGCGAGACCGTCGAGCTTCCAGAGCAGCACGTCCCGTGCGTCCTGGAGATACACCTGAAGGTCGGCTTTGGGATCTGATCGCGTCATGCGACGAGTCTGACGACCGGATGATCCTTGTCCACGGTTTTTCCGGGGCCGGACGGGAGAGCCGCCCGGCCCCGGATGCCGTGCCGTCAGCGCTTCTTCGGGTCCAGCAGCCCCGCGCGGCGCAGGGCGTCCGCCATCGCGCCGTTGGCGGGCGCCGCGGCCTGGCGCCCGCCGCGGTCGCCGCCGCCCCGGCCCTGCCGCTGGCCCTGACCGCCGCCCTGCCGCTGGCCCTGGCCCCGGCCCTCGCCTTGTTGGCCGCCCTGCCGCTGCTGGGGCGGGCGGGCACCGCCGCGCTGCGGCCGGCCGCCGCCCTGCCCCTGCGGGGCCGCCTCGTCGTCCAGCCGCAGGGTCAGGGCGATCCGCTTGCGCGGGATGTCCACGTCCAGGACCTTCACCTTGACGATGTCACCGGGCTTGACCACATCGCGCGGGTCCTTCACGAACGTCTTGGACATCGCCGACACGTGCACCAGACCGTCCTGGTGGACACCGACGTCCACGAACGCGCCGAACGCGGCCACGTTCGTCACCACGCCCTCCAGGACCATCCCGGCGGACAGGTCGGAGATCTTCTCCACGCCCTCCTTGAAGGTGGCCGTACGGAACGCGGGACGCGGGTCGCGGCCCGGCTTCTCCAGTTCCTTGAGGATGTCGGTGACGGTCGGCAGACCGAAGGTGTCGTCCACGAAGTCGGCCGGCCTGAGCGAGCGCAGCACGCCCGTGTTGCCGACGAGGGACGCCACCTCCTGACCCGTGGTCTTCACCATGCGGCGCACCACCGGGTAGGCCTCCGGGTGCACGCTGGAGGCGTCCAGCGGGTCCGCGCCGCCCCGGATGCGCAGGAAGCCCGCGCACTGCTCGTACGCCTTCGGGCCGAGCCGCGCCACCTTCTTCAGCTCCGCGCGGGAGGTGAAGGGGCCGTTGACGTCCCGGTGGGCCACGATGTTCTCGGCGAGCCCCGCGGAGATGCCCGACACGCGCGAGAGCAGCGGCACCGACGCGGTGTTGACGTCCACGCCGACGCCGTTCACACAGTCCTCGACGACCGCGTCCAGCGAGCGGGACAGCTTCACCTCGGACAGGTCGTGCTGGTACTGCCCGACACCGATGGACTTCGGGTCGATCTTCACCAGCTCGGCCAGCGGGTCCTGCAGGCGCCGCGCGATGGACACCGCGCCCCGCAGCGACACGTCCAGGTCCGGCAGTTCCCGCGAGGCGTATTCGGACGCCGAGTACACCGACGCACCCGCCTCGGACACCATCACCTTGGTGAGCTTCAGCTCGGGGTGGTTCGCGACGAGTTCGCCGGCGAGCCTGTCGGTCTCGCGGGACGCCGTGCCGTTGCCGATCGCGATCAGCTCGACCGCGTGCTCCTTCGCCAGCCGCGCCAGCGTGGCGATCGCCTGGTCCCACTTGTTGGCCGGCACATGCGGGTGGATCACGTCCGTGGCGACGACCTTGCCGGTGGCATCCACCACGGCCACCTTCACACCCGTACGGAAACCGGGGTCGAGGCCGAGCGTGGCGCGGGTGCCCGCCGGGGCGGCCAGCAGCAGGTCCCGCAGGTTCGCCGCGAACACGTTCACCGCCTCGTCCTCGGCGGCCGTGCGCAGCCTGAGGCGCAGGTCGATGCCGAGGTGGACCAGCACCCGGGTGCGCCAGGCCCAGCGGACCGTGTCCGTCAGCCACTTGTCGCCCGGGCGGCCCCGGTCGGCGATCCCGAACCGCGAGGCGATGAGGCCCTCGTACGACGACGGGCCCTCGGTCGCCTCCTCCGGCTCCAGGACGAGGTCCAGGACCTCCTCCTTCTCCCCGCGCAGCAGCGCCAGGATCCGGTGCGAGGGCAGCTCGGTGAACGGCTCGGCGAAGTCGAAGTAGTCGGCGAACTTGGCGCCCGCCTCCTCCTTGCCCTCACGCACCTTCGCGGCGAGCCGCCCGCGCACCCACATGCGCTCCCGCAACTCGCCGATCAGGTCGGCGTCCTCGGCGAACCGCTCGGTGAGGATCGCCCGGGCGCCGTCCAGCGCGGCCTGCGCGTCGGCCACGCCCTTGCCGGCGTCCACGAACGCGGCGGCCGCGGCCGGCGGTTCCACCGTCGGATCGCCCAGCAGCCCGTCCGCCAGCGGCTCCAGGCCCGCCTCACGCGCGATCTGCGCCTTGGTGCGCCGCTTGGGCTTGTACGGGAGGTAGACGTCCTCCAGCCGCGCCTTGGTCTCGGCGCCGCGGATCCGCGCCTCGAGCTCCTCCGTGAGCTTGCCCTGCTCCCGCACCGACTCCAGGATCGCGGTCCGCCGGTCCTCCAGCTCCCGCAGATAGCGCAGCCGCTCCTCGATGGTGCGCAGCTGCGCGTCGTCGAGCATCTCGGTCGCTTCCTTGCGGTAGCGCGCGATGAAGGGCACTGTCGAGCCGCTGTCCAGCAGCTCCACCGCGGCCTTGACCTGCCGCTCCCGTACGCCGAGCTCCTCGGCGATCCTGCTTTCGATGGACCCTGCTCCGAGGGACCCGGGTGTGGTCACGTCCCGTACCGCCTTCTCCACTGGGGTTGCGCGGCAATTGTGGCAGGTGACACCGACAACCGGGGATCAGGGCGGCGCCCGGCGGCGGGGGGGGGGGGGGGGGGGGGGGGGGGGGCTTTCTCGCTCTGTGGACGAAGATCCACCAACAAACCAGAAGAAAGCCCAGAAAA
>NZ_JBVHXT010000003.1:0-10493 GCF_055569255.1 Streptomyces sp. NPDC029296 | reverse complement strand
GTGGGGGTGGCGAGGAGGGGAGAGAGGGGACCAAAAAAACTGGAACTCCGGCCCCCCCCCCCCCCCCCCCCCCCCCCCCGGGGCCGTCAGGCCCGGCTCCCGCGCGCGGTGGACGAGGCTCCGCCGAACAGCCGGGCGAGCGCCCGGAAGGGCAGCGTGACCACCGTCGCGACGGCTGAGCCGATCTGACGCAGGATGTCTGCGAGGGCACGGAACACGGCACGGTCTCCTCTCGTCGGGGCGACTTCGCGCACCGGGTACCTCGCCGCGGCCGGGGAAACCCGGCCCGGCGCCTCAGTCCGGCGCGGACACCGTCCAGGTGAAGCCCGGCCGCCGGCGCTCCAGGAACGCGGCGACCCCCTCCGCGGTGTCACCGCTGCCGCGCGCCCGCGCCGCCCAGTGCGCGTCCCGGTTGGTGCGGCCGGCCGTGAACTCCTTGGCGGCGGCCTGGGTGAGCTGCGAGCGGGACACCAGCACCCGGGTCAGCTCCGCGGTCCGCTTGTCCAGTTCCCCCTCGGGCAGCACCTCGTCCACCAGACCGGTGCGCAGCGCCCGCCCGGCGTCGATCAACTCGGCCGTGAACAGCAGGTACTTGGCGGTGGCCGGGCCGACCAGGGAGACGAGCCGGCGGGTCGAGGACGCCGGGTAGACGATGCCGAGCCGCGCCGGGGTCACCCCGAACAGCGCCCCTTCCTCCGCCAGCCGCAGGTCGCAGGCCGCCGCGAGCTGGGCCCCGCCGCCCACGCAGTGCCCGCGCACCGCGGCGACGGTCGGCTTGGGGAACGCGGCCAGGGCCTCCTCGGCCGCCACCGCGAGACCCTGCGCCTCCTGCGGCGAGCCCTGGAGCGTGCTGATGTCGGCGCCCGCGCAGAAGGTGCCGCCCTCGCCGGTCAGCACCAGCGCCCGCACGTCCGGGTCGGCCGCGAGCGTGTCCAGCAGCGGGGGCAGGGCCCGCCACATCGCCGTCGTCATGGCGTTGCGCTTGGCGGGATGACGGATCACCACGGTGGCGACGGAGCCGGCGACCTCGTGGGACAGCTGGGGAACCATGCGGCGGATCGTAGCGGAGGCGCCCCGGGACCCCGGCGGCGGAGCGGGCGGCCCGGCTTCCCTCGATCAGGCAAGGAGGTCGTCAAATATTTGACATTCGCATCGACGCCAGCAAGCTGTCCTACACGCGCGGGGGCCGTCTGCACGGGCCGGATCGTCCGTCGGCGGCAAGACTCGGTGTTGCCGGCCTTCCGCGGCGCCTCCGCGTGAACAGCGTGCTCGGGCCGGGGGTCGCGACGATGGCGAACGCGGTCACGGTGAACGCCGGCACGTTGTGCAGCACGGCCGCCGACGCAGTCGGCCACGTCCACCCGCGCATGCCTCTGGCTCGGCGCGTCCGTACTCGCCCGGCTCACCGTGACGGAGGACGGGACAACGTCCGGGCCCCTGGCCGTCACCCCTGGGCGCGGGCGGCGGCCCGAGGTGCCCTACTTCCTCCTGCGGAGGACCTGTGCGATCCCGAAAACGACGAAGCCGAGGATGGCGATCATGCCCGCCAGCCAGGTCGGGGCACCCCCGAATCCCTTGTAGGCCAGTACCGTCGTGCCCACCGACGCCTGCAACAACCCGAGCTCCTTCCCTCCCACCCTCCCCCTCCTCATGGCTCGCCCGGCCGGAATCATTCCCGCGTCGGGCAGGCAGGGCAGGAAAAGGTCACGTGTCCAGGCCAAGCACCCGGGTGATGCCGGGCGCCCTCGCGTCCCGGTTCGGCCCAGTTGGCGCAGCGGATCACGACCAGCGGCAGCAGGCCGGGATATCGGGCCGCATGGCGCACCGCCTCGTGACGGTTCCGCCCGTCGCGGTGGCAGAGGGTGAGGTGGCCCGGTCCGTTGTGCTCGGGCACAGGGCGGACGGCGCTGTGAGGACGTCCCGGGCGAACGGGCCCTCCAGGACGGCCGCGGGTACCGGTATGGCGGGTGAGGCCGCTGCAGGGCGGACCCCACTCAATCGACAGGGGCCCACAGGATCGAAACGACGGCGGGTCGCCCTGCCGAGCCGAGGTGTTGAGGGGCCTCATGATCGCGTGACAGGTTCTTCAAAAGTTCTTCATGGTTTCCGGCCTACCGTCATTCTGTCTGCCGCATCTGCGGCCGGGCGGGACAGGAGGAGTGGGAAAGTCGATGAGGGCGAACCGGGTATTACTGGCTGCGGTGGCATCGGTCTTGGCCTTCGCGCTGAGCGGCTGTGGCGGCGATGACGGCGGTGCGAAGGTTCCTTCGGCGGGCGGTGCCGGCACGTCCGCCTCGGAGCGGGCAAACGGGGACGGTGCGGGGGATGAGCTGGCCGAGTATGTGGAGGGCCAGCGCGACTGGGTGAAGTGCATGCGCGACAACGGCATCGACGTCCCCGACCCGGACGAGTCCGGGCAGGTCGACCTCTCCGGGCAGGGTCTCGCCCTCAAGAAGAACCCCAAGTTCGTCGATGCTTCGAAGGAGTGCTCCGCGAAGAAGCCCGCCGTCCCCGAGAGTGTTGAGGCGGCCAACCGGCCCAAGCTCACCCCTGAGCAGATCAAGACCAAGCGCGAATACGCCGAATGCATGCAGAAGAACGGCGCCCAGGACTTCCCCGACCCGGGCCCCGACGGCTACGGAGGCGACAACAACTCCGGTGAGCCCGAGTGGGATCAGAGCTCGGCCGGTGCGCAGCGGGCGACGCGCGTCTGCGCCCCCATCATCGGTGCACCGACCAACCCGCCGGCGGGCAAGGGCTGACGATGACCGAGACGGTGTCGCACATCGATGACGAGCCCCGAAAGGTGCCCACGCCGCCGCGCGGCAGGCGGGGTCGGCGTACGGCGCTGATCGCCTCCGCCGTTGTCGTGGTGGCAGCGGTCGCCGTGGTCGGCGCTCTCGGACTCGGCGGCGGGGATGACGGAGACCCGAGTGCCCCGCCGCGATCCGGCTCCGTCGTCTCGGTGACCCGGGCGACGCTGACCGAACGCACGTCTTTGGAAGGCCAGTTGGGATACGGCACGGAGCTGCCGCTGCCCGTGAAGGCACAGGGGACCGTGACCTGGCTGCCCAAGCCGGGCGCCACGGTCGAGCGCGGCGAAGAGCTGCTCCGGGTCGACGACCGGCCGGTCATCCTGATGTACGGGAGCCTGCCGATGTACCGGTCCCTGGGGCTGACGGCCCAGGAGAACGAGCAGGGGTCCGACGACCAGAACCCGGACGAGCAACAGCAGAACGGCGGAGGAGGGGCCGGCAAGTCCCCGAACCCTTCCGGGTCGGCGGTACTGGGGGGCGCCGGAACCGATAGGGGCTCCGGCCCCTCCCAGGCGCCGCGTGAGCTGAAGGGCATGGACGTCATGCAGTTCGAAGCAAACCTCGCCGCCCTGGGTTACACCGGCTTCACTGTGGACGAGAAGTTCACGAACCTCACGGCCGCCGCCGTCAAGCGTTGGCAGAAGTCGCTCGGTGTGGCCCGGACCGGCACGGTCGCCGTGGGCGACGTCATCTACTCGGCGAGCAAGGTACGGATCGGTCAGCCCGGCACTCGGCCCGGCTCCGCCGTCGGGGAGAACACCCTCACCTACACCGGGACCACTCGTAAGGTGACCGTCAACGCCTCCGCGACGGAGGCATCTTGGGCCGTGCGTGGCGCACGCGTCACGGTCAGGCTACCCAACGGCGACTCCGTGCAGGGCAAGGTGGCGGCGATCGGCAAGCAGGCGACCGCACCCGAGGGGGGCGGGGGCGAGGGCGGCGGAACGGGCCGGCCCGCCACGATCCCCGTGACCGTCACCATCGAGGAGCAGAGGGCCGTCGGTCGGTTGGAGAGCGGTCCCGTCACGGTCGAGTACGTGGGAAAGGAGGCGCGGGACGTGCTGACCGTCCCTGTTTCCGCGCTCGTCGCCCTCGCCGAGGGCGGACACGGCCTGGAGACCGCGGACGGTCGATTCGTCGCTGTGAAGACCGGGATGTTCGCGGACGGCAACGTCGAGGTCAGTGGTGCCGCGGTCCGCGAGGGCATGAAGGTGAGGATCCCCGAGTGAGCGGCGCGACGACGGTAGTGGAGTTCGACGCGGTCTCCAAGACCTATCCGGGCGGCGTGGCCGCCGTGCGGGACGTGAGCCTGCGCATCGGGCGTGGCGAACTGGTCGCGATCGTCGGTCCCTCAGGCTCAGGCAAGTCGAGCATGCTCAACCTTATGGGCAGCCTCGACCGACCGTCCGCGGGCCGGGTCCTCGTCGACGGCCACGACGTAGCGAGCCTGTCGGACCGGGAGGTCTCCGCTCTGCGGGCCACCCGGATCGGCTTCGTCTTCCAGCAGTTCCACCTGGCCGTGGGCGTCCCCGTACTGGACTCGGTCGCGGACGGACTGCTCTACGCGGGCATGCCCATACGCCGGCGCCGAGCCAAGGCGTCGGCCGCCCTGGAACGGGTCGGGCTCAGCCACCGCGTCCACCATCTCCCGCATCAGCTCTCCGGCGGCGAGCGCCAGCGCGTCGCCGTGGCCCGCGCCGTGGTCGGCGGACCGTCGGTGCTGCTGGCGGACGAGCCGACCGGCAATCTCGACTCGGCGTCGGGCGCGGCGGTGCTGACCCTGCTGCGCGAGCTGAACGCCGCGGGCACGACCGTCGTCGTCATCACGCACGACCGTGAGATCGCCGCCGAGCTGCCACGCCGCATCGAAATGCATGACGGCCGCCTGGTCGCCGACATCGAGCAGAGCACGACGATCGGGGCACCCCGGTGACCGGCCACACGACCGACTCCTCCCGGCAGGACGGCCGGGAGGCGGACCCCGAGACCGTCCGGATCCGGGCGCTGCCGCCCGGGTTCCCGGCGGCCGGAGCCCGGGAACCGTCACAACCGCGGGCCGGTCTGCGCGCCGCCCGGCTCAGCCCCGCGGACGTCATCCGGCTCGGTGGGACCGGCCTGCGGACCCGCCCGCTGCGGGTATTCCTGTCCGCCATCGGCATCGCCATCGGCGTCGCCGCCATGATCGCGGTGGTCGGGATCTCGGGCTCCGGACAGGCGGAGGTGGACCGTCGGCTGGACGCACTGGGCACGAACCTGCTGCGCGTCGCCCCGGGAGAGACTCTCGACGGCGCCGCGGCCAAGCTCCCCGTGGAGTCCGTGGCGATGATCGGGCGGGTCCCACCCGTGCAGCAGGTCGCCGCCACCGGGTCGACAGGGGCGCACGTCTACCGCAACGACCGCATCGCCGTCGGCCGCACCGGCTCCCTCGACGTCCTGGCGGTCGGCTCCGGCCTGCTCCCGGCCGTCGGCGGTCACGTCAGCAAGGGCCGCTGGCTGGACTCCGCGACGCAGGAGTACCCGGCCGTCGTGCTCGGCGCGACCGCCGCCCAGCGGCTCGACGTGTACACCCCGGGCACCCGGGTCTGGCTGGGCGGCCGCTGGTTCTCGCTGGTGGGCGTCCTCGATCAGGTGCAGCTCGCGCCGGAACTCGACAGCGCCGCGCTGGTCGGCTGGCCAGCGGCCAGGACGTACCTCCGCTTCGACGGACATCCGTCGACGATCTACGTCCGGGCGGAGGAAAGCCAGGTCACGTCGGTTCGGGCGGTGCTCCCGGCCACGGCCAATCCTGCGAAGCCCGGCGAGGTGCAGATCTCCCGGCCCTCCGACGCGCTCGCAGCCCGCGAGGCGACCCGGTCGGCGCTCACCGGGCTGCTGCTCGGCCTTGGCGGCGTCGCGCTCCTGGTCGGCGGGGTCGGCGTCGGCAACACCATGGTCATCTCGGTCCTGGAACGCCGGCCGGAGATCGGTTTGCGCCGGGCCCTGGGGGCGACGAAGGGCCAGATCCGCACCCAGTTCGTGACGGAGTCCCTTCTCCTGTCGCTGATCGGCGGCCTAGGCGGAACCGTTCTCGGAACGCTGATCACGGCCGGATACGCCTTCAGCCGGGACTGGCCGACGGTCGTCCCCGTCTGGGCGAGCGCGGCCGGCGTCGGCTCGACGCTGCTCATCGGCGTGATCGCCGGTCTGTACCCGGCCATCCGCGCGAGCCGGCTGTCACCGACAGAGGCGCTGTCCGGCACATGAGCAGGACAGCGTTCGGGGCGGGGGCGGAACCCGCAGCGCATGTACGAGCCGGCGCCGAGCATTCCGTACGAGGCAGGGGCGGCCTCATAGGAGACCGCCCCTGATGTGTTCTTATCGCGACGTGCTCAGCGCTCGCGCGGCATCAACACGGGGTGAAGCTGCCACCGTTGCTCAGCAGGTCGTCACGGACCCAGCCGTAGACGCCGGTCGCGTCGTTGCGCAGGTAGGTCCAGCTGCGGTCGTCGTTGCCTATCGTGTAGCAGTGGTAGTCCAGCGTGTGGTTGGAGTAGGCCACACCATTGATGCCACAGCTGGTGCTGGAGCCGCTGCGCTCGTTGGCGCCGTCGGCCCATTTGCCCCACGAACCGCCGTCCTTGTCCGAGGCCCCGGTGCCGCAGTTGGCGTGCGCAGCGGCCGGGGTAGCCGCGGCCATCGGGACGGCCAGGACGGCCATGGCGACGGCAGGAAGAATTGCCGCGAGTCGATGCTTCATTATGCAACCCCCACTTGAGGTCGTTCGTTGACGCTGCACCCAGACGCCTGACGGCGTCCAAGGAAAATGCAGCAGCCTTCGCACCAACCGGAGTGCGACTGCCGTAGCAACGATCACCTGCCGATGATCCTGAAGAAATCATTCCGCTGCCGACTGGCCATTTCTCTTTGCTGATTGACCTAGAGTGAATTGGGTGAAAATTCGTCACTCCTGAGGTTCGTTGACCGATTCCACACCCTTGTGAAAACCTCCCCGCAGCCCGACGGCAGTCCCGTGGCTCGGGAAACCCCATCGAAGGAGTCCTGGTGAGCGCACATTTCCCGAAGTCGGTGACGGGAGGGGCGCGATGAGCTTCCGGCTCCGGGTGCTCGGTGTGCTGATGCTGATCGCGGTGACTGCCACGGCCGCCACCGCCTGGCTCACCCTGCGGCAGGCCAACCGACAGGTACAGGAGGCCGTCGTTGCCGGCCAGAAGGAGGTCTCCCAAGTCATCGGCAAGCTGCGCGCGTACGGCTTCACACATGGCACCTGGGAGGATTTCGCACCGGTGGTCGCCGCGCTGTCGAAGGACACCGGGCAGCGCGTCCTGGTCGCCACGGAGACCGGCGCCCAGCTCGCCGACTCCGACACCCTCGCGGGCCGCGAGCCGCGCCCGCCGGGCAGTCAGCCCCCGGTTCTGGTCGATCCCCGCCCGGTGCTGCGATTCGACCGGAGCCTGGTGCCGAGCACGGTCGAGAAGCTGACCGCGGTGGCGATCGTCGAATACCGCGCGGCGGCGGCCGACGCGGCCTGCCTGACCCGGGCGGGGGCAGAGATGACAGTCCGAACCAACCGCATGGGCATCCCCGTGGTCACCGCTGGGAGCCGGCCCACCCAGTGCGTGGAGCCCCAGCCCGGCCGCGATCCTCAGCGAGTCCAGGATCTGACCGCGGCCAAGGCGTGCGAGGCCGACCAGCCGCTCGCCCCCTGCCTCCAACGCGTCTTCAACGAGCGCACCGCCTCCGTCGCCCCAGCCCGTCTCGAAGTGCGCCTCGGATACCAGGACGAGTCCCCGCCCACGATCGCCGCCGCCCCCACCATCGCCGTAGCCGTCGGGGTCGCGCTCGCCGCGATCCTTGGGGCGCTGCTGCTGAGCCGGGCCGTACTGCGGCCCGTGCGGGCCATGACGCTCGCTGCCGAGGGACTCGGCGAGGGGGATCTGCAGCGACGTGTTCCGGTCGCCGGGCGAGACGAGATCGCCCACCTCGGCAGAGCATTCAACCGCATGGCGGACTCCATCCAGGCCGGCGAGGATCGCCAGCGCCGTCTCACCGGCGACATCGCGCACGAGCTGCGCACCCCGCTCGCCAACCTGCGTGGCTACCTGGAGGCCCTGCGCGACGGGATCGTCGAGCCGACGCCCGAACTGCTCGACTCCCTCCACGAGGAGGCGCTGCTCCAGCAGCGGATCGTGGACGACCTCCAGGACCTCGCGCTCGCCGAGGCCGGCGCGCTCACGTACCACCGCTCCGAGGTCAACCTGCGAGATCTCCTCGAAGCCACCCGCACTGCGTACCGCGCCCGCGCCGGGACGGCGGGCGTGACGTTGGAGGTGGAGGCCCCGCACCCGGTGTACGTGTCCGCCGACGCGGACCGGCTCCGCCAGGTCGTCGGCAACCTCGTCGGCAACGCGCTGCGTGCCACGCCGTCCGGCGGGCGCGTGACACTGGCCCTCGTCCCGCACGGCGAACTGGCCGTCGTCGAGGTGCGGGACACCGGCAACGGGATACCGGCGGAACACCTGCCGCACCTCTTCGACCGCTTCTGGCGGGCGGACGCGTCACGGGGGAGGGCAACAGGCGGCAGCGGCCTCGGTCTGTCAATCGCCCGGCAGATCGTAACCGACCACCGGGGCACCATCGACGTGGCGAGCACGGTCGGGGTGGGCACCACGTTCACCATCACCCTGGGCGCGCACCCGGTCCCGCCCCTCTGAAGCATTCAGGTCCCGACGCCCTGAAGCCGTGCACGTCTCGGGGCGCCGAAACCGTTCTCCCTGGGCTCCGACAACTGCGCGTGAGGCGCCCCGGAACCGCTCAGGTTCCGTCCGCGAGCCGGTAACCCCGTCCATACACCGTCTCCAGCAGCCTCGGGCCTCCCGGCATCTCCAGCTTCCGCCGCAGGTTCATCACATGCGCGTCGACCGTCCGCTCCAGCACGTCCTGATCGAAGCCGAAGACCCGCTCGATGATCTGCGCCCGGGTGAAGACCCGCCCGGGCTCGCGGGCCAGCGACTCCAGGATGGAGAACTCCCTCGCAGTCAGCGTCACCGGCCGGCCCGCGACCCGGGCCTCGAACCGCGCGGTGTCCAGCTCTACCTCGCCGACCCGCAGCAGCGTCGTTCCGGCCGACGCCGACTTCCTGGCCCGCCGCAGCAGCGCCCGTATGCGCGCGGTCAGTTCGCGCGGGCTGTAAGGCTTGGCGAGGTAGTCGTCTGCGCCGAGGTCGAGCCCGAGGAGCATGTCCTCCTCGGTCGTGCGGGCAGTGAGCAGCAGGATGGGGACGTCCGCGGTGCCCGGCTCGGTTCTCAGGATGCGGCACACGTCGAGTCCGTCAACGTAGGGCAGCATCACGTCAAGCACGATCAGATCGGGCCGGATCGACCGCGCTCTCTCCAAAGCGGCGCGACCGTCGGCCACGACCTGCACCGCATGGCCCTCCCGCTCCAGATAAATCCGGATCAGCCGAGACTGTTTCTCGTCATCCTCAGCGACCAAAATCCGAGCGCTCAACGCTTCTCCCCCAACGAGATCCTGCGAGTTCCAGCACCGTAATACAGAACCGGCCGAGCATTTCGGTCACCGGTACGGTCGCCCCTGGCCCGGCAGGATTCCCGAAAGACGTTACCGCGAGCTGTTTCCAACCTAATGATAGGGCGGGTTGGCAACCCTGACAGCGGGCATGAAGAAGGCTGCTGTCGGCTCGGAGCTTTGTGGTCGGCCGCCGGCTTTGGCCGGTGGCAGGTCCTTGGATCACCCGCAACGGCGATGGCGTCACGTGGCGGGGCCGGAGTCATCGACCGGGTACGGGCGGCTCCTCGGCCACCCCCGTTGAAGTCGTCGCCGCTGATCCGCGCCAGCCGCCCTTGCGGGGTGCGCCGGATCAACGGGGTCATCCGGCTCTTGCCCGCGCCGGCAGGTCCGGCGTGATCAGCTCGTCGAAGATCCAGCGGTGTTCCCCGGCGGCTCCGCCAGGACCGTCGCCCGCTCGGCATCGCGCCGTACCGCCAGCGCCCAGTCCCGGGGCAGCCGCGGATCGTGCGCACGCCGGTCCGCCTCGGCGGGCCAGCGGCGGAAGACACCCGTCTCCGCCGCACCCCACGGTCGCGCCCGCTCGGCCGGCAGCGCCTCACGCGCGCCTGCCGGACGCCTCCACCGCCCGTCAGCGGTGGGGTCGTTGACGTAGTGCACCTCGGCGGCCGCCGCACGACGACCACCCGGTCCACCAGGCGCCACACCTCGATGCCGGCGAAGACCTCGGGCAGCGCCGCCGCGCACACGCGTCATGGTCGTCCCACGCCACGTACCGGGCCCGCCCCTCCTCGGCGAACTCGGGTAGCGGTCCGGCACTCCGAGCTGGCTGACCGCTTCCGGCACCACCAGCGCCACGAACTCCGCCCGGTACCCGGCCCAGGGGCAGGCGGCCGCCGAAACCCGCCAGCAACAGCGCCTTCAAGAGCAGCAGCTCGCCGCCCGCGCTGACGAGTTCGCCGCGCTCGCCCGAGCCTGCGGGCCGGGCGAACCCGTACAACCCGACTAGGGTCCGTCTTCAAAGATCATCGGGTGGTGGATCATGGTGGGGTGATAGGTCGCCATGAACTCACTGATCAGGAGTGGGAGTTGCTCGCTCCGCTGATACCGCGAGCCGCGACAGGCCGACCCCGGGTGGCAGACCGGCAGGTC
>NZ_JBVHXT010000002.1:309839-327827 GCF_055569255.1 Streptomyces sp. NPDC029296 | reverse complement strand
GGTTGATAGGCCAGATATGGAAGCCTGGTAACGGGTGGAGTTGACTGGTACTAATAGGCCGAGGGCTTGTCCATTGATGCTCGCGTTCACTGTGTTGGTTCTGAAACCACGACCATGTCGCCTCTTGTCGGGGGCGTTCCGGTTGATTGTTTCATAGTGTTTCGGTGGTCATAGCGTGAGGGAAACGCCCGGTTACATACCGAACCCGGAAGCTAAGCCTCACAGCGCCGATGGTACTGCAGGGGGGACCCTGTGGGAGAGTAGGACACCGCCGAACAATTTTTGGGGAAACCCCCGCACCTTCGGGTGCGGGGGTTTTCTGCGTTTCGGGTCATTCCGGGTCCATTAGGGTCTACGGCATGCGCTATGACCTCGTCATCTTCGACAACGACGGTGTCCTCGTGGACAGCGAGCCGATATCCAACCGGCTGCTGGCCGCCTATCTCACCGAACTGGGACACCCGACGTCGTACGAGGACTCCATCCGCGACTACATGGGCTCCGCGATGCACCGCGTCCACGACCTGGTGCTGGAGCGCACCGGCCGGCGGCTGCCGGAGGACTTCGACGAGGTCTTCCACGCCCGGGTGTTCGCCGCGTTCGAGCGGGAGCTGCGGCCCGTGCCCGGGGCGACCGGCGTCCTGGAGAAACTGGCCGCGGACGGGGTGCCGTACTGCGTGGCCTCCTCCGGGAGCCACGAGCGGATACGGGTGGGACACCGCACGACCGGCCTTGACCGGTGGTTCACGGACGAGCGGATCTTCAGCTCCGAGGATGTCGGACGGGGCAAGCCGGCGCCGGACCTGTTCCTGCACGCGGCCCGGCGGATGGGCGTGGCCCCCGGGCGGTGCGTGGTCGTGGAGGACTCCCCCCTGGGCGTCCAGGCCGCCGTGGCGGCCGGGATGGACGTGTACGGGTTCACCGCGATGACACCGGCGGAGCGGCTCGCGGGCGCCGGGCACCTCTTCTCCCGCATGGAGGAGCTGACCGGCCTGCTGGGATGACCGCCGGCGGCGGACCGGGCTGACATTTGTCACCCCGGCCTGCGGACGATCGTTCCTACCGCCGGACCCCGCCCCGCGGCGAAGCTGAGGGCATGACGAAGACCACGGGGAACCAGGACCGGCAGCCGGGCGCGGCGGACCACGTCAAGCCGCTGCTCGTCGACATCGCCGCGCCACTCGGCGCCTACTACCTCTGCAAGGACGCCCTCGGCACGAGCACCCTGACCGCGCTCGCCCTGAGCAGTGTGGTGCCCGCCGTGCGGACCGTCTCCTCACTGGTGCGCGAGCGGCGGATCAACGCGCTGGCCGCCCTGATCCTCGCCGTCAACGTCGTCTCGCTGGTGCTGAGCCTCGTCTCCGGCGATCCGCGGCTGATGCTCGCCAAGGACGGCGCGGTCGGCAGCACGGTGGCCGTCGGCATCCTGCTGTCCGTGGCGCTCGGCAGGCCCATGATGAGCACGGTCGTGCAGCCCTTCCTGGTCAAGGGCGACCCGGCCCGCGAGGCCGCCTGGGCGCGGCTCGCGTCGGGCGCGGCGGCCGGCTCGGAGCGGTTCCGGCGCAAGGAGCGGCTGTTCTCCCTACTGTGGGGCGGCGGGCTGCTGCTGGAGTGCGCGGCCCGGGTCGCCGGTGCCTACACGCTCCCCGTGGACACCATGGTGTGGCTGGGTACGGTCGCCGTGGTGATGGTCCTGACGGTCACCTTCCTGGTGAGCGGCGCACTGGCCGCGGGGCCGATGGGCCGGCTGGTCACCGCCGAGACCGGGGCCGCCGTGTCCGGCCCTCGGCCGATGGAAACTGAGCCGAACTCACCTTTGGCCGGATCTACCCACAGGTAATCCGGGGCCCTACCCTCGCCGCCATGACTGATGTGCTGCGGCGCGGCAGGGCCTCGCTGGCGTTCGGCTTCTTCGCCCAGGGCGTCGCCTTCGCCCTGCTGGTGACGCGCATCCCGGCCGTCCAGGACCGGTACGGCGTCTCCGACGCGCTGCTCCCGGCCTTCCTGGCCGCGGTCCCCATTCTCGCCGGGGTCGGCAGCGTGGCCACCGAGCGCCTGGTGCGGCGGGTCCGGCCGAGCCGGGTGCTGCGCTGGTCCCAGCCGGTGGTGCTGCTGGCGCTGCTCGGGGCCGGGGCGGGCGGGCCCGGGCAGGTGGCCGCGCTGGCGGTGGCGCTGGGCGTCTTCGGCCTGGCGGTGGGCGCGCTGGACGCGTCCATGAACATGCTCGGCGTCAGCCTCCAGCGGTCGTACGGGCGCAGCATCATGCTCGGCTTCCACGCCGTCTACAGCCTGGGCGGGATCGTCGGGGCCTCGCTGGCCTGGGCCGGGGCGCACTGGCAGCTCGCGCTGTGGGTGTCGTACCTGCCGGTGGTGGCGGTGCTGCTGCCGGCGGCGCTGCTGGGGAGCCGGTGGTACGTCGACGGGGCGCCCGCGCCGGTGCGGGACGACCGTGCGGACGGCGGTGGTGCCGCCTTCACGCTGCTGCTGCCGCTGTGCCTGGTGATGACCTTCGCCTACATCGGGGACTCGACCGTCTCCAACTGGAGCGCGAAGTACCTGAAGGACGTGCTGGGGGGCTCGGAGCAGCTGGCGACCGTGCCGTACAACGTGTACATGGTGACCACGCTGGCGGGCCGGGCCGTCGGGGACCTCGGGGTACGGCGGTTCGGGGCGGCGGCGGTCGTCCGGCTCGGGGCACTGGTCGCGGCGGGCGGGTTCGCGGTGGTGGCGCTGGCGCCCGGCGCGTGGGTGGGGATGCTCGGGTTCACGCTGCTGGGACTCGGGCTGTGCGTGCTGGTGCCGCAGACCTTCGCGGCGGCCGGCCGGCACGCGTTCGAACAACACGGTCCGGGGGCCTCGGACGCGGCCATCGCGCGGCTGAACATCTTCAACTACGTGGGCTTCCTGATCGGTTCGCCGCTGGTGGGCGCCCTGGGGGACGCCTGGAGCTACCGGGGCGCCATGCTCGTGCCGATGGTGCTGGTACTGGTGACACTGGCGTACGCCAGGTCGTTCGCGGCTCAACCGGACCGATACGGTGGCGGGCATGAGCGGCCGCGCACAGCTGATGTGGGACGAGGCAGTAACGGGCTATGACTTCGGTCCGAGCCATCCGATGGATCCGGTCCGGCTGGAGCTGACCCGCCGGCTGGTCGGGGCCTTCGGGCTGGACCGGGAGCTGGCGGTCGTCGCGGCGAAACCGGCCGGCGAGTCGACGCTGCGGCTGGTCCACCGGGAGGACTACATCGACGCGGTGAAGGCCGCGTCGGCGGACCCGGCGGGCGCCGACGGCTCGTACGGACTCGGCACGCTCGACGATCCGGCGTTCGCCGGCATGCACGAGGTGTCCGCGCTGATCGCGGGCCAGTCGGTGGGGGGGGCCGAGGCCGTGTGGCGGGGGGACGCCGAGCACGCGGTGAACTTCGCGGGCGGGCTGCACCACGCGATGCCGGGCGGCGCGTCCGGGTTCTGCGTCTACAACGACGCGGCCCTCGCGATCGCGCGGCTGCTGGAGCTGGGCGCCGAGCGGGTCGCCTACGTGGACGTCGACGTGCACCACGGGGACGGGGTGCAGGCCGCGTTCTGGGAGGACCCCCGGGTGCTGACCATCTCGCTGCACGAGCATCCCGGCACGCTGTTCCCGGGGACCGGGTGGCCGCAGGAGACGGGCGCGGGCGCGGGGGAGGGCGCGGCGGTGAACGTGGCGCTGCCCGCCGGGACCGGGGACGCGGGGTGGCTGCGGGCGTTCCACGCGGTGGTGCCGGAACTGCTCGCCGGCTTCCGGCCGCAGGTCCTGGTCTCCCAGCACGGCGCCGACACCCACTTCGAGGACCCGCTCGCCCACCTGGCCGTCTCGCTGGACGCGCAGCGGGCGGTACAGCTGGCGTGCCACGAGCTGGCGCACGCCCACGCGGACGGCAAGTGGGTCGCCCTCGGCGGCGGCGGATACGCGGTCGTGGACGTCGTACCCCGGTCCTGGACGCATCTCGTGGGCATCGCGGCGGGCAAGCCGCTGGAGCCGGAGTCGGTGATCCCCGAGAGCTGGCGGCAGGAGGTGTTCGCCCGGACCCGGCAGCCGGGGCCGCGGCGGATGACGGACGGGCGCCGGCCGGTGGAGTACGGCGCGTGGGAGTCGGGTTACGACCCGGCCGACCGCATCGACCAGGCGATCCTGGCGACCCGCCGAGCGGCGTTCCCCCTGCGCGGCCTCCTGCCGTAAGACCCGCCGGGAACGCCCACCGGGAGCGCCCCTCGCGAACCCCGGCCCGGGGCCCGTACCGAAGGACCGGCCGTGCGTGTCCTGCGGTGTGTCGGCCCACCGGCGGCCGTATCGCCCTGCCGGCTCGCCGGCGGAGCGCCCGCGCCGAAGTACCGGCCGTGCGTGCCCTGCGGTGCGTCGCCCGGAGTGCCCGCTGTTCGGAGCACCGGCGGCCGTGTCGCCCTGCCGGCTCGCAGGCCGGTGCGCCCGCTGTCGCAGTGCCGGTCGGTGCATGCGCACGGTGTGGCGCCGGCCGTGGGCGGATGGTGGCGCGGGGCCGGGTACGGGCATCACGCCGCGGTGGGTCGCGCCGGTCACCGCCCGTGCCGTCGGCCGGGGAGGCCGGGCGTGGAGGGACCCGGTGGAGGGCCCGTTCGCTCGTTGGGCCATCCGCGCGCAATCCCGGTGTTTCCGCCCCGGCCCCGCCCCCGATGGGTCACCATCGCTCCGTGTCGTCCTCCGCCCGGCTCCGTGCCCATCTGGTGGCCGTTCGGCTGGCCGGGGTGGTGGCGACCTCGCGGGAGGACAGTCTGCGCAGCTACCGGCTGTTCGCCGCCCGGGATCCGCGTGCGCTGATCGGGATCGACCCGGAAGGCGCCTGGGGGCTCGGGGACCTGCTCGCCCTGATGGCGCGGAAGTGCGGGGTCTCGGCCGACCCCCGGCACACGAGCGGACCGGACGTGATCGATCCGGAGCGGACGCTCGCCGCCCTCGACGCCTTCGCCGGGCGGATCCGGGAGGCGGCCCGGCGGGGTGCTCCCGTGCTGTTCGGCACCGGGCACCCGGGACGGTTGCTGGGGTTCTACGCCGCTCTGGCGGACGCGCTGTCGGCGGCGGGATGTGAGATCCTCACCCCCGCGCAGGGTCGTTGTGTCGACATATTGACCCGGTTCGGTCTACGTCCGCATCGCCTCGACTACGTACGAGGGGTTGCCCTGGTGCGGGAACCGGTGAGCGGGCGCCCCGGTTGTGAGCCGGGTGCCCACACCCACTCGCCGCTCCCGGTTCGGGTCGCGCTGGAGGCCGCCGCCGAGGCCGGCGGACCGCTTCCGGAGCTGGTCGTCGGTGATCACGGATGGGTCTGCGGCGCAGGTCAGCTGGGGTTCGAGGCCATCGGTCTAGCCGACACCGACGACCCCGCGCCGTTCGTCGGGGAGGCCGAGGGACGGGTGTCCGTCGTCGTTCCGGTTGATGACGCAGTGCGGTCTGCTCACTACCGCCCGCTGGCCCGCTACGTGCTCCATCGGGCCCGCTTGTCACAGTAGGCCGCCGATGGGTGCACCTCTTCCCCACTCGCATCACCCGCCCCTAGTCTGGGGAGTGAGCACGCAACGACGAAGAGTCACCGGAAGGGGAAGCCGGTGGCCGTCGAGTGCGGAAGGTTCAGGTGTGTCATGGCTGCAGCTGGCGAGAGGCCTCTGAACGAGGTTCAGTTCCTTACCGTGGCGGAAGTCGCCTCGGTGATGCGAGTGTCCAAGATGACCGTGTACCGCCTGGTGCACAGCGGTCATCTGCCCGCGATCCGGGTGGGGCGGTCCTTCCGCGTCCCGGAGCAAGCGGTACACGAGTACCTCCGCGACAGCTATGTGGGGGTGGAGACGGCCTGACGGCGACCCCCGGGTGACCGGGGGAGACCCCCTCGATTACGACCTCGGCGCTCGGTTGGGTAGGCTAGCCCCTCGTAGGTCGTGTGGGCCCATGGCGCCCAAACAACCGAGTGATGAGAAGTGAGCGAGGGTAGTCGTGGGCTCTGTTATCAAGAAGCGGCGCAAGCGGATGGCCAAGAAGAAGCACCGCAAGCTGCTCAAGCGCACGCGCGTTCAGCGTCGCAACAAGAAGTAGGCGGTCCCCCGTGCGAGCGGGGTGATCGCGAGCGACGCCGCGAGAGCGTGGCACCTGTGGCCCCCCACCAGCAGTGGTGGGGGGCCACCGGCATGTTCCGGGCATGTGCCGACGGGGGAAATTCCGTCCCCCCGCGCACCGGGGGTCCTCCCACCGCGCCGCCGACCGGCTAGGTTGGCCGCACACGGGGAACGCGGGATACCGGTTACGCGGGAAGGAGGGCGCTGATCTTGGGAAGGGTCGTGCTCGTCACCGGAGTCGCCCGGCAGCTCGGCGGCCGGTTCGTGCGGCGGATCCTGCGGGACCCGGAGGTGGACCGGGTGATCGCCGTGGACGCGGTGCCGCCGGCACACCACCTGGGCGGCGCCGACTTCGTCCAAACCGACATCCGGCAGCCGACGATCGCCCGGGTGCTGGCCGAGACGGGCGCCGACACGGTCGTCCACCTGGACGTGACCGGCACCGCGCTGGGCGGCGGCAGCCGGGCCACGGTCAAGGAGACCAACGTCATCGGCACCATGCAACTGCTCGGTGCCTGCCAGAAGTCGCCGGCCGTGCGCCGGCTGGTGGTGAAGTCCAGCACGAACGTCTACGGCTCCGCGCCGCGCGATCCGGCCGTGTTCACCGAGACCACCCCGGCCAAGTCGCTGCCCAGCGGCGGTTTCGCGAAGGACGCCGTCGAGGTGGAGGGGTACGTGCGCGGGTTCGCGCGGCGGCGGCCGGACGTCGCCGTGTGCGTGCTGCGGTTCGCCAATATCCTCGGCCCCACCGTGGACACCCCGCTCGCCTCCTACTTCTCGCTGCCCGTCCTGCCGACCGTGTTCGGCTACGACCCGCGGCTGCAGTTCGTGCACGAGGACGATGTGATCGAGGTGCTGCGGATCGCCTCGCACGAACCGCGCCGGGGCAGCCTCAACAGCGGCACCTTCAACATCGCCGGGGACGGCGTGCTGCTGCTCTCGCAGTGCTCGAGGCGGCTCGGGCGGCCCACCGTGCCGCTGCTGCTGCCCGCGGTCACCTGGGCCGGCTCCCTGGTGCGTACGCTCGGTATGACGGACTTCTCGCCGGAGCAGATCCGGCTGCTCACCCACGGGCGGGTGGTGGACACCGGCCAGATGCGCGAGACGCTGGGCTTCGCCCCCCGCTACACGACGGCCGAGACGTTCGCGGACTTCGCGCGCTCCCTGGGCCCGGGGCTGCTGCCGCCGGAGACCCTCGCGGGGGCCGTCGACCGGGTCGCCGTGCTGTCCGCGAGGGCGGCCGGCCACCCCCAGACGCACAGCGCCAACTGAGGAGAGCGGCAACGATGGCGGACGCCAAGGTCATTCCGTTCGATGACGACCGGTCCCGGGGGAGCGCCGCCCAGCGCCAGGCGCGGCGGCGCGGCGGGAGCGACCGGCGCGGCGCGCTCGGCGAGCCGGGCGGGAGGGGCGCGGTCCAGCCGCTGCCGGGCCGGGAGCGGGCAGGGGAGGACGAGCCGGTGGACCGTGCGGAGGAGCCGGTGCGGCCCCCGCAGGACGGCGGGCACGACGGCGGGCAGGACGGCGGCCTGGAACGGCGGGTGGCGGCCGGGCTGGCCTTCCTGCGGCGCCGGCTCACCGGGGACTACGAGGTCGACGACTTCGGCTACGACGAGGAGCTGACCGACCAGGTCCTGATGTCGCTGCTGCGGCCGGTGTACGAGAAGTACTTCCGGGTCGAGGTGAAGGGCGTCGAGAACATCCCGGCCGAGGGCGGGGCGCTGATCGTCGCCAACCACTCCGGGACGCTGCCGCTGGACGGCCTGATGATGCAGGTGGCCGTGCACGACCACCACCCCGCCGGCCGCCATCTGCGGCTGCTCGCGGCCGACCTGGTCTTCGTGCTGCCGGTGGTCAACGAGCTGGCCCGCAAGCTGGGGCACACCCTGGCCTGCGCGGAGGACGCGGAACGGCTGCTGGGCCAGGGCGAGCTGGTCGGGGTGATGCCGGAGGGCTTCAAGGGCATCGGCAAACCCTTCGGCGAGCGCTACAAGCTCCAGCGGTTCGGCCGGGGCGGCTTCGTCTCGACGGCGCTGCGGCAGGGCGTGCCGATCGTCCCCTGCTCGATCGTCGGGGCGGAGGAGATCTACCCGATGATCGGCAACGCCAAGACGCTGGCCCGGGTGCTGGGCATCCCGTACTTCCCGCTGACGCCGACGTTCCCGTGGCTCGGCCCGCTGGGCGCGATCCCGCTGCCGACGAAGTGGACGATCCAGTTCGGCGAGCCGATCCCGACGGACGGCTATCCGCCGGAGGCCGCCGAGGACCCGATGCTGATGTTCAACCTGACCGACCAGGTGCGCGAGCAGATCCAGCACACGCTGTACAAGCTGCTGGTGCAGCGGCGGTCGGTGTTCTTCTGAGCGGTCTCCTCGGAGGTTTCCCGGGGGACCTGGTGAGAGGCGTACGGCTGCGGGGGCGCCCCTGCTCGGGAAGGGGGCGTCCCCCGCAGCGGGCTAGTCCTGGTCCTCGCCTTCGATGCCGAGGCCGGGGAGCAGGTCGGGGATGAGCGGCGGGATGGTGACGTCCGGCTGGGCCGACGGGGACTTGCCGGCGGACGGGGAACCGCCCGTGCTGCCGGTCTTCGGCGGGTCGAGCAGGCCGTCGGCACCGCCGTCGAGGAGTCCCTCGCCGCTGCTGCCGGTCGCCGGGTCGCTCGGCGCGTCCGTGCCGGAGTGCCGGCCGGGGGACGGGGTGTGGCCGGGGGAGCCGGGCGGCGCCGACCGGTGGGTGCCCGAGGAGTCGGTGGCCGCCGGGCCCGAGCCGTCACCCGGGCGCCGGTCCCCGCCGGGCCGGGGCGGTTGCTGCGGGAGCAGCGACTGCAGCGGGGCGACCTCTTCGTCTATGGCGTCGAAGACCGAGGACACCTGCTGTTTGACGTCGCCGAGCTGGACGGGCAGCTTGTCGCTGAGCGCGCTCCACGCCTCGCGGTGGGACCGGGAGAAGGCGGACAGCGCCTGGATGGGGCCGAGGGAGTCCGGGTCGGCCTCGTACGCCGCGTGGAGCAGCCGGTGGCCCTCGGTGACGTCGTGCCGCATCCCCGCCAGGGTGCGGCGGATCTCGCCGATGGACTCGTGGTCCAGGTGGCCGCCCCGGCCGCGCTCCAGCAGCCGGCGGGCCTCGCCGAGCCGGGTGGAGGCCTGGTCGAGGTAGGTCTGGCCGCGCTGGTCGTCGCCGTCGGTCAGGTAGTTGAGCTTGAAGTCCTCGATGCCGCGCTTCAGGCCGTACAGCGAGTCGCCGGGCAGGGCGTCGGAGCTGGCGGCGGCGACCCCGCCGAAGGCCCCGGCGGCCACGCCGACGCTGAGCCCGCCGGCCGCGAGCCCCTTGGTGAGCCTGGTGCGCGGGCGGAACCTGCCGAGCGGTCCCGCCCGGTGGGCGCCCCTCGCCCGGGCGGAGCGTTGTTCCGGCACGGACGTGTCCGCCGCCCCGGTCCCCTCCTGGAGCATGGCCTCCATCGCGGCCACCAACTGGGCCCGCTGGACGACCTTGACCTCCGGGTCGAGCTGCGGCCGGGGCAGCGCGCCGAGCCCCGTCGTCAGGGCCAGCAGCCGGCCCTGTTCGGTCCGCTCCTCGGCGGTCGGCGGGGAACCCGCCGGGCCTTCGGACTGCTCGGCCGCCGTGTCCTGGTCGGACTGCTCCTCCAGGGCCTGGGCGAAGGCGTTCGCCCGCCGGTGCGCCGATACGTTCGCGATCACTGGCGGCACCTCCTCTCGTCATGACGGTCGACTCCCCAGGGGGTCCTGAGGGTTGCACGTCCACGAGCGTGTCCCCGGATCGGGTGATCGGGGACGGTCGGGACGTGACCACAGGGAGCCTGTATCCCGCACAACGACTGGCGCGGCACTTGGGTTACGGACGGCGGGCGAGCGGTACGGAAAGACAACACGCCGTCACGCGGCGTGAGTTGAGCGTCGCCCGCCGTGGCCCCGACCGTCGGGCGCCCGCCGTCGTCCGCTCAGCGGGCGTCGTCCGGCAGCAGCCGGGCGAGGGTGCGCACGGCGCGGTACTGGAGGGTCTTGATGGCGCCCTCGTTCTTGCCCATGACCCGGGCGGTCTCGGCGACCGAGAGGCCCTGGAGGAAGCGGAGCGTCACACACTCCTGCTGTTGTGGGTTGAGCCGCCGTACCGCGTCGAGCAGGGCGGCGTTGGACAGGGACTCCAGGACGGAGTCCTCCGGGGAGCGCTCGACCTCGTTGGCGTCGAGCATCTCGCCCGTGGTGACCTCCAGCCGGAAGCGGCTGGACTTGAAGTGGTCGGCGACCAGGTTCCGGGCGATGGTGACCAGCCAGGCGCCGAAGTCACGGCCCTGCCAGGTGAACGTGCCGATCCTGCGCAGGGCCCGCAGAAAGGTCTCGCTGGTGAGGTCCTCGGCGGTGGCCCGGCCGCCGACGCGGTAGTAGATGTACCGGTAGACGGTGTCGCTGTACTGGTCGTAGAGGCGCCCGAAGGCTTCGGCCTCGCCGGACTGGGCGCGTTCGACGAGGTCCATCATGCGGGCGCTGTCGCTGTCGGCGGCCGGCCGGCGGGCGGTGGCCGGGCCGGTGGCACGCCCCCGTCTGCCGACGGCGGCGCTGCCGTCGGCCAGTGCGTAGCACGGGCCTGTGGGCGCGGCGGCTGCGAAAGCGGGGACGGCGTACGCGGGGGGGACGAAGCCGCGCAGTGTTTCCTTGACCGTCGCGACCGTTGCGCGCAGCGTAGCCAGGCCCGAGGCGTCAACCCCGACGTGTGGGTACACGGGACTCCCAGAGGCAGAGCTTCCATCACGTGCAGTGCGGGACCGTTCACCCGTCGTAGCGACGGAGGGGTACCGGTTTGCGTCTGAGGAGAATAACGCTTCGTACAGGCCCTGCTACACCGAGTTGCTCAAATCATCGATTGCGTCGCTTCTGTGGCTGTTTGATGCCGGGTCAAGTTCATGAATTTGATCGGTTCTTGAACGAAAAGAGGCGTGTTTCGATGAAGTACGAGGCGTGTTGAAATGGCCGCGGCATAATCGTGCGCGCGGACGGGAGTGCGTGACCGGCTCGCCGCTACCGGCGCCGCCGGGTCAGGGCGATCGCGGCCGCCGTGCCGCCGGCCACCGCGCCGACCCCGGCCGCCGCCGGGATGCCGACCTTCGCCGCCTTGCGGCCCGTGCGGTAGTCCCGCAGCCGCCAGTCCTGCTCGCGGGCGTGCCGGCGCAGCTTGGCGTCCGGGTTGACGGCATAGGGGTGGCCGACCAGGGACAGCATCGGGATGTCGTTGTGGCTGTCGCTGTAGGCCGCGCAGCGGGAGAGGTCCAGCCCCTCGGCGGCGGCCAGCGCGCGCACCGCCTCCGCCTTGGCGGGCCCGTGCAGCGGCTCGCCGACCAGCCGGCCGGTGTAGACGCCGTCGACCGACTCGGCCACCGTGCCGAGGGCGCCGGTCAGGCCGAGGCGGCGGGCGATCACCTGGGCGATCTCCACCGGGGCCGCGGTGACCAGCCACACCTTCTGGCCCGCGTCCAGGTGGGCCTGGGCGAGGGCGCGGGTGCCGGGCCAGATGCGGTCGGCCATGTACTCGTCGTAGATCTCCTCGCCGATGGACTCCAGCTCGGCGACCCGGTGGCCCTTGACGATCGACAGCGCCGAATCGCGGACGTCCTGCATGTGCTCGGGATCCTCGACGCCGGCCAGCCGGAACCAGGTCTGCTGCCAGGCGAACCGGGCGAGGTCGCGGGTCTCGAAGAACTTCCGCTTGTACAGGCCCCGGCCGAAGTGGAAGAGCGCGGCTCCCTGCATCACCGTGTTGTCCAGGTCGAAGAAGGCGGCGGCCCGCACGTCGCCGAACACCGGGAACTGCGGTTCCTCGGGCGTGGCGGTCTCCAGCGAGGACTTGCGGGCGGCCTCCGCCGAGGCCTCGCCTGCCAACACGCTCCGCGCCGTGGCGGAGCGCCTACGGGGAGTGAGCCATCCGAGAGCGGCCATGACGCGAGCATAGCCACTGTGTCCGAAGGTTCCGGAGTCGAGAGGTTGGCGTGGTGTGAACGCCGGGCGAAGGGGTCGCCCGGGGGCGCGAGAATGGCCGGTATGAGTCCGCTCTTCCGACGCAAGGCAGAGCCGCGAGCGCGGCTGGTGACCCTGATCCGCAAGCCCGGCTGTCATCTGTGCGACGACGCGCAGCTGGTGGTCGAGAGGGTGTGCGGCGACCTCGGAGTGCCGTGGGAGCCGAAGGACATCACGGAGGACCGGGACCTCCACGACCGCTACTGGGAGCAGATCCCCGTCGTACTGATCGACGGTGAACAGCACACCTTCTGGCGCGTGAACGAGGAGCGACTGCGCCGGGCACTGACCGACTAGTCCAAACCGGTCGGAAAGTCGCTTAGGATCGACGGCGGTTTGGTCTCGGGGGCGGGATTCGTGAGGAGAGTGTGCGGTTTTGCCCCCAGTAACGAAGGAACGTCGGTGCGTGCGCGCCGGTTCCCGCTCCGGGCGTGAAACCGGCGTGACCCCGGTCACTTCTGCCGGGCAAATCGGACACCATCTTTGTGCACGCGTTCACAAAGACATAGCCTGCTGTCGACGGGGCGGTCTGGGGACGTATGACCGCCTACAGCCCCGCTCTACCCGCAGGAGCACCGTGGCAACTGGCCGAACACACCGACCGGCGACCCGTAGCCGAGGGATTCCCGAGGCCACCGTCGCCCGGCTTCCGCTGTACCTCCGAGCCCTGACCGCACTGTCGGAGCGCTCGGTCCCCACGGTCTCCTCCGAGGAGCTGGCCGCGGCGGCGGGAGTCAACTCCGCCAAGCTGCGCAAGGACTTCTCGTACCTGGGTTCCTACGGAACGCGCGGCGTCGGCTACGACGTGGAGTATCTCGTCTACCAGATCTCCCGCGAGCTCGGCCTGACCCAGGACTGGCCGGTTGTGATCGTCGGCATCGGCAACCTCGGCGCCGCCCTGGCCAACTACGGCGGCTTCGCCTCCCGCGGCTTCCGGGTCGCCGCGCTGATCGACGCCGACCCCGCGATGGCCGGCAAGCCGGTCGCGGGCATCCCGGTGCGGCACACCGACGACCTCGAGAAGATCATCAAGGACAACGGGGTCTCCATCGGCGTGATCGCCACCCCGGCGGGCGCCGCCCAGCAGGTCTGCGACCGGCTCGTCGCCGCCGGCGTGACCTCCATCCTGAACTTCGCGCCGACCGTGCTGTCCGTCCCGGACGGCGTCGACGTGCGCAAGGTCGACCTCTCCATCGAGCTGCAGATCCTCGCGTTCCACGAGCAGCGCAAGGCCGGCGAGGAGAGCCCCGCGGGCGACGGCGCCCTGCCCGCCGCCGCCCCCCGCGACACCGCCGCCGACCAGGGACCCGACGGGGACGTCCCCGCCGTGATGCCGGCATGAGCCTCCTCGTCGTAGGCCTCAGCCACCGCAGCGCCCCGGTCAGCGTGCTGGAGCGGGCCGCGCTGAGCGCGGACGCCCAGATCAAGCTGGTCCAGGACACGGTCGCCGCCGAGCCCGCCACCGAGGCCGCGGTGCTCGCCACCTGCAACCGCATCGAGCTGTACGCCGACGTGGACAAGTTCCACGCGGGTGTCGCCGAGCTGTCCACGCTGCTCGCCCGGCACAGCGGGGTCGGCCTGGAGGAACTGACGCCGTACCTCTACGTGCACTACGAGGACCGGGCCGTCCACCACCTGTTCTCGGTGGCCTGCGGGCTGGACTCGATGGTCGTCGGCGAGGGCCAGATCCTCGGCCAGATCAAGGACTCCCTGGCCCGCGCCCAGGAGCTGCACACCGCCGGCAAGCTGCTGAACGACCTGTTCCAGCAGGCCCTGCGGGTCGGCAAGCGCGCCCACTCCGAGACCGGCATCGACCGCGCCGGCCAGTCCCTGGTCACCTTCGGCCTGGAGCAGCTGGCCGTCGGCCGGGCCGTGCCCGACTGGGCGCGCGGCAAGAAGGCGCTGGTCATCGGCGCCGGCTCGATGTCCTCCCTGGCCGCCGCCACGCTGGCGCGCGCCGGGGTCGCCGAGGTCGTCGTCGCCAACCGCACCTTCGAGCGCGCCGAGCGGCTCGCCGGGATCCTCATGGAGTCCGACGACAACGCGGTGACCGCCCGCGCGGTGCGCATGGACGCGGTGGCCGACGAACTGACACGTGCCGACGTCGTCGTCTCCTGTACCGGGGCGACGGGCCTGGTGCTCACGGCGGAGGCGGTCGCGCACGCGGTCGAGGACCGCACCGGACACCCCGTCGCCGACACCGGCGCCCCGGCCGCGAGGCCCGCGGCCCCGCAGCGCCACACCGGCCTCGGCGCCGACGACAACTGCCCGCTGGACCTGGCCGCCGTACAGCCCGGCTTCTCCCTCATGGGCGAGGCCGCCGTGGCCGGCATGGACGCGGCCACCCTGGAACAGCACGCGGCCTGGGTCGCGGGCGGCAGCACGGCCGACCGCCGGGAGCGCCGCAGCCCCGAGGCGGACGCCGAGCTGATCACCGCGCTCGCCGCGACCGCCGCCACCGTCGGCCGGATCCCCGAGCGGCGCAGGCCGGAGCCGGTGGCCGAGCGCCCCGCGCCCTTCCTCTTCCTGCTCGACCTGGCCATGCCCCGCGACATCGACGCGGCCGTGCACCGACTGGCCGGGGTCCGCCTGGTGGACATCGAGTCGCTGGCGGAGGCCTCCGCCGACGCGCCGATGGCCGCCGACGTGGACCAGGTCCGGCGCATCGTCGCCGACGAGGTCGCGGCCTTCGGTGCCGCGCTGCGGGCGGCGCACATCACGCCGACCGTGGTCGCGCTGCGCACCATGGCCGCCGACGTCGTCGCCAGTGAGCTGGCCCGCCTCCACGGCCGCCTGCCCGACCTGGACGAACGCCAGCGGGGCGAGATCCGGCAGACCGTGCACCGGGTCGTCGACAAGCTGCTGCACGCGCCGACCGTACGGGTCAAGCAGCTCGCGGCCGAGCCCGGCGGCGCCGGGTACGCGGACGCGCTGCGCACCCTGTTCGACCTCGAGCCCGAGACGGCCGTCTCCGGGGCCGGGAACAGCACGCGGAACAAGAACCGAGGGCCAGCATGAGTGAGAAGGCACTGCGGCTGGGGACCAGGCGGAGCAAGCTCGCCATGGCCCAGTCCGGGCAGGTGGCCGAGATCGTCCGCGAGGTGACCGGCCGGCCCGTCGAACTGGTCGAGATCACCACCTACGGCGATGTGTCCCGGCAGGCGCTGGCGCAGATCGGCGGCACCGGTGTGTTCGTCACCGCGCTGCGGGACGCGCTGCTCGGGGGCGAGGTCGACTTCGCGGTTCATTCGCTCAAGGACCTGCCGACCGCGCAGCCCGCGGAGCTGGTCCTGGCCGCCGTACCGGTGCGCGAGGACCCGCGGGACGTCATCGTCGCGCGCGACGCGCTGAAGCTCACCGACCTGCCGCGCGGCGCCCGCATCGGCACCGGCGCGCCGCGCCGCATGGCGCAGCTGAACGCGTACGCCCGCGCGCACGGACTGGACATCGAGACCGTCCCGATCCGCGGCAACGTCGACACCCGCATCCGGTACGTCCGCGACGGCGAGCTGGACGCGGTCGTGCTGGCCGCCGCCGGCCTCAACCGGATCGGCCGCATCGACGAGGTGACCGACTTCCTGTCGGTCGACACGGTTCTGCCCGCCCCCGGCCAGGGGGCCCTGGCGATCGAGTGCACCGCGGACAACGCGGAACTGATCGCCGCGCTAGGCGCGCTGGACGACCCGCTCACCCGGGCCGCCGTCACCGCCGAACGATCACTGCTCGCCGCCCTGGAGGCCGGTTGCAGCGCACCCGTAGGGGCGCTGGCCGACCTTCCCCCACTCTCGGCTCCGCTCGAGCGGGGGGACCCCCATGCCGACGGGCAGATTGTCAAGGAAATGCGCCTGCGCGGCGTCGTCGGCACGACCGACGGCACCCGCATGGTGCAGCTGTCCACCACCGGTCCCGTGCCCCAGACGCACGACCAGGCGTGGGCACTCGGTCGCGAACTCGCCACCGAGATGCTCGCCCAGGGCGCGGCCGGTCTGATGGGGGAGCGAGCACATTGAGCCCCACCGCCCTTCCTGCCGCCGGTCCGGAACACGGGCACGTCACCTTCCTCGGTGCCGGACCCGGGGATCCGGGACTGCTGACTCTGCGCGCCGTGGAGGCGCTGTCGAGCGCGGACGTCCTGGTCGCCGAGCACGAGGTGCTCGACGTCATCCGGACGCACGCCCGACAGGGTGTCTCCGTCGTGCAGACCGACGCCGACCCCTCTTCGGTCTCGCCGCCGGGCACGGGCACGCCCCAGCTGACGGTAGTTGACGGCACGTCAACCCCCGCCGCTGTCCCGGGTGCTGCCCGGGATGCCGCTCATCTTGTCATGGAGGCCGCGCGGGGCGGCAGGCGGGTCGTGCGTGCGGTGTCCGGGGACCCGGGACTGGACACGTACGCGGCGGAGGAGATGCTCGCCTGCGCCGCGGCCGGGGTGCCCTTCGAGGTCGTCCCCGGGGTCGCGGCGGCGGTCGGCGTGCCCGCGTACGCCGGTGTGCCGCTGCGCGACGCCGACGGCGCGGACGTCCGCTTCGTGGACGCCCGGACCGCCTCCGAGCGGTGCTGGTCCGAGGTCGGCGCCTCCGACGGCACGGTGGTCGTCTCCACCACGCTGGACTCGGTGGCCGCCGCGGCGGCCGAGCTGGTCTCGGCGGGCCGCAAGCCGGACACCCCGCTGTCGGTGACGATCGCCGGTACGACGACCCGCCAGCGCACCTGGACGGCGACGCTCGGCACGATCGCGCAGACGCTGAAGCAGGCCAAGGTGCTGCCGTCGCCGGACGGCGGCCGGCCGGTGATAGCCGTGGTCGGCGAGCGTTCCGCCGCGGCCCGGCGCGACCAGCTGTCGTGGTTCGAGTCCAAGCCGCTGTTCGGCTGGAAGGTGCTCGTGCCGCGGACCAAGGAGCAGGCGGCCTCGCTCTCCGACCAGCTGCGCTCCTACGGCGCGGTGCCGCACGAGGTGCCGACGATCGCCGTGGAGCCGCCGCGCACCCCGCAGCAGATGGAGCGGGCGGTCAAGGGCCTGGTCACCGGCCGGTACGAGTGGATCGCGTTCACGTCGGTCAACGCGGTGAAGGCGGTCCGGGAGAAGTTCGAGGAGTACGGCCTCGACGCCCGTGCCTTCGCGGGCATCAAGGTGGCCGCGGTGGGCGAGCAGACCGCCAGGGCGCTGGTCGCCTTCGGCGTGAAGCCGGACCTGGTGCCGAGCGGCGAGCAGTCGGCGGCCGGCCTCCTGGAGGACTGGCCCCCCTACGACCCGGTGTTCGACCCGATCGACCGCGTCTTCCTGCCGCGTGCCGACATCGCCACCGAGACCCTGGTGGCCGGGCTGATCGAGCTGGGCTGGGAGGTCGACGACGTCACGGCGTACCGCACCGTGCGGGCCTCGCCGCCGCCGGCGGAGACCCGTGAGGCGATCAAGGGCGGCGGCTTCGACGCGGTCCTGTTCACCTCCTCCTCGACGGTCCGCAACCTGGTCGGCATCGCGGGCAAGCCGCACAACGTGACGGTGATCGCCTGCATCGGCCCGGCCACGGCCAAGACCGCCGAGGAACACGGCCTGCGCGTCGACGTCATGGCCCCCGAGCCGTCCGTCCACAAGCTCGCGGAGGCCCTGGCCGACTTCGGCATGCGGCGCCGCGCCGCCGCTCTGGAGGCGGGGGACCCGGTGACCCGCCCGAGCGAACGCCGCCCGGGGGCACGCAGACGCCGTTCGACGACCTGAGACGGCACGGCCGGGGGGGGGGGGGGGGGGGGGGGGTGCGGCGCGGGGTGGTCCCCCCCTTCGTTCTCTCCTCCCCTCCCACCTACGGGCAGGCCCGGGCGCATGAGACAACGGGGGAGAAACCAC